>CAMATE010000130.1 GCA_945861075.1 Akkermansia muciniphila | reverse complement strand
GCGGCCTACCTGTTCTATTTGTGCAGAAACCACCCGTTCATCGACGGTAACAAGCGGGCGGCACTCGGTGCATGCCTCGTGTTCCTGAGGTTGAACGGCCTCGAACCGGAAGCCGACAGCCCGGCGTGGGAAGAACTCACGCTGGCCGTGGCCGCCAGCGAGATCGATCGTGAAGGAACCACCACCCGCCTGAGGCGCCTCCTGCCGAAGCGACACTGATCCACAGCACAGTCGGAAAGTTGTCCACAAACGCCCGGTGAGGGTACCGAGCCTACAGCCCACTCTACCCACGACACCACCCTGTAGGTCGGGTCCCCCGACCCGGCGTCCACCACGCCAAACCCAAACGCAGTCGCCCTGCACGAAATGCCCGGTGAGGGTGAGGAATGGGTGTCAGGCTCAGCGCTGCGAGAGCAGGTAGGCCAGCAGGTTGTGGAAGTCGACCGCGCTGAGGGACTCGCCGAAGGTGTCGGGCATCAGGGACAGCTCGCTTTCCTGCTTTTCGGTCACGGCGGATTTCTTCACGGAGAACTCCTTGCCCGACGGATCGACCAACACGAGCAAGTCGCCTTCCTCGCGGCGCATCAAACCGGCCAGCTCGTCGCCATCCTGGGTGGTGATACGGGTTTGGCGGAAGGCGTGGTCCACATTGCGGTTGGGATCCAGGATGTCCTCGCACAAGCGCTCAACACCCCGGTTGCCGATACCGGTCAACTGAGGCCCCACCAACCCACCGACGCCTCCCAACTGATGGCAGGCTTGGCAATTTTGCTGGAAAATTCGCAACCCTTCCGCGGGCTTGGCTTGAGTGCGGTCGAAGCCATCGCGGCGGGCGGCCAAGAGCTTTTCGCGGGCCTCGTCAGCCTGGGGCAAGCCCCGCGTGAGCTTGTCGACTCGGTCGGTCCATCGGTCCGGATTGGCTCGCTGCAGGCGTTCGCGAGTCCCGTTCTGCTGGAGAATTCGTGGCGAGGCCACCCCCTGCTCCACCGCTTTCAGGAAAGTCTCAGCCCCCTCCCGGTTCGCCGTCAAAGCAAGGGCCCACTGCGTCTGAACTCGATACGCGGCGCCCTTGAACGCCGCCGAAACCGCCGCCCGACTCTCAGGCGTATTGCGCTCGGCCAAGAGGACGCCAACACGTTCCCGAAGCGATTGCGGTTGATTACCATCAGCCAGAACGGCCGAGGCCACCGCAACACCCCGGACCGAATCCAGAGCCATCAGCGCCTTGGCAGCGACCGCCCGCGGCTCCGGTTCACCCGGGCGGGACACCCACGACTCCAACTGGGGCGCCAACTCCTTCAACCCGAGCCGCGCGGCCAATTCCGCCGCTCCGGCAGCACGTTCGGCCATGGCGCGGGGCGATGCAGGCGGCAGCACTGGTGCTCCCTCGACCCCACCGATCGCCAACCAGGCGTAGGCATCACCCGTGTCGGCATCCGTCACCTCGATCACGCCGCGCTTCCCCGAATACGCCCGGGTATCCCACACCACCGGGACGAGGGTATCGCTCCGGGGCGGGCGAACTTCGAGAAGCACCGCGCCAGAAACCGCATCCTTCAACCGCACGCCATTGACCAGCTTGGCCGGCTTGTCGGGATAGCCATCGTGACCGCAGAGCCAGAAGCGAATTTCCCCACCCAGGGCGAACTCGGGTGAACGCAGAACCCCGGTCTTCTGCTCGCCCCGCACGAGACTCGAAAGAACCCGCAGCGGCTGCCCATCGGCACGACGACGTTCCTGATAATCCCAAGGGCTCTCCGTCGGAGGATTCAGCGGCGCCTGAATCCAGCTCGAGTCGGTTCCGGAGCTCAGAAGGCGGGAGGCCAATTCAGCCCCCCACGCCTTCAAGGCCGGAGTGAGCGAGGCGCCCCGTTGCTGGAGCCCCTGATCCATGGACCGGAAGAGGGTGAACTGGAAATCCAGTTGATCGTCAAAGCGCCGCCGCACGAATCCAGACAGCGCCGGCCATTTGCTTTCCGGAGCGTATCGGGCCGCGTGACGCAGGGCTTCCGCAAGAGTGGGAACGGACTTCTCGTCGAGTTGATCCAACCGACCGATCAAGTACGAGGCCGCTTCGGCTGAAGGCACTGCCAGTACGACATCGGCCAAGGCTCGTTGATCCGATTGCGACCAGTCGTTGCGCGACAAGACATGGGCGAAGACGCCCGGAGCCTGGAGGTGATCTCGAAGGGCCTTACGCAGCACATACACTCCGTGGGTGTCCGCTGCCGGAGTCCGGCTGAGCGCGTCCAGGATCGGCCGAAGATTCTCTCGGTGCGGCCACTGACCCAAGACCTCGGCGGCGCAGCGAACTTCCAAACCGTCGTTCGATTCCAACCGAGCGCGAACGATAGCCAGTGTTTCCGCATCCACCGCCATGAGGCGAGCCTGGGAGTCATTCTCATGGGCCAAGATGCCCCGCTCGGCGATCAACCGGAGGGCATGGACCCGGATCAAGGAATCCCGCGGATCGGACAAGTCGGCCAAAAAGTCTTTACCCTTCAAGCCAGCTTCAGCGCCACCCAACCGGTGCTGGAGCCACAGGGCAGATACCCGTACCGCAGAGGCCCGGTCCGCGCTTTCCTGAGCTGTGCCGAGTTTCTGGCCACGGGCCTTCACAGCGGCTCGGCGCACGGCCGGCAACGCCTTGGAACCGAACCGGTCTTGAATCTCCCCCATCGCCAGCAATCGGCGGCTCAGGCTGGGTGAGCCCAGTTCGCCAACTAAACCATCGAGGTCGGTGGCCAAGGCCGGCGACCGCAGCCGGGCCTTTCCATCCGCTCCCTTGTAGACCACCCGCCACAGACGTCCACGTTCCCGGTCACGGCCGGGGTGGGTCAACGGCACCTCGTAGTGACCGATGATGCGGTTGTAGAAATCGGCGATGTAGAGCGCGCCGTCCGGCCCGAGGGTGGCATCGACAGGCCGAAACCACGGATCGGTGGTGGTGAGGAAATCGGGCTGCTCGGTGGCCTTAGGTGTGGACCCGTTGAAGGTGATGGTGTCGCGGTTCAACCGGCTGGTCATCACGTTGCCGATGAAGAGCGTGTCGCGATATTCGGCGGGCCAAAGATTGTCGTTGTAGTACACAGCCCCGTCGATGGCCGTGCTGCCGTGGGCGTGCTCGAGCATCACCGGTGCGAAGCCGAGTCCGTCGTGCGGCTTGCCGAAGCTGGGATACCAACCTCCGGCCAACAGTTGGTAAAGCGGTGCACTGTGGCAGTCGCTGGAATAGAGGTTTCCGCGGGCATCCCAAGCCAGACCAAACGGATTTACCTGACCGTGCGTGTGGTGCTCGATCCGGGAACCGTCGAGACGGATGCGGTAGGTGTTTCCCGAGTTCAAATCCACATGACTGCCGTCGCGAGCCGTGACATGGGAGTCGTTGTTGAACCCGTGCGTCGCGTAGAGCCAACCATCGAAGCCACGACGGAACGAGGCCTGGTTGCCATGGGTATCCCGGGTGTGGTCGAAGGGGCCGTACAACGGGGTCCGCTTGTCTGCCTTGCCGTCGCCATCGGTATCCTCGAGCAGCCAAATGTGGGGGATGCTCCAGACGAGCGCCTTCCAATGGGTGTCGTCGGTGCGAAAGGGATACACCCCGATGGGAATATTCAGGCCGTCGGCAAACTGGGTCACCTTGCGGGCACGGCCGTCCGGGCCAAAATCCTCGAAGATCATCACCCGATCCCGACCGACCCGATTGGTGGGCGCGGCCCAGGGGTACTCGATGCTCGTCGTGACCCAAAGCCGGCCCGTCGCGTCAAAGGCGAGGTTCATGGGCTTGTGGATGTCGGGCTCGTTCGCCACCAACTGGATTTCAAATCCGGGCGGCAATCGGAAGGCCTGCACCTGATCGGCCGGACTCACGGGCTCGGTCTTGCGTACGCCCAAGGCCAAATCGGGATCATCCGCGCCGAGCAGTGGATCCCCCGCGAAAAACAGTCCTGCGACGGCGGCTGCAATGAACCAGTGGCAAGTGCTAGGGATTCTCATGACAGGACGGATTCGTGGACACTAACCCCTCGGTGCCCAAAAATAAACCCCGGAGGCTTCACCGGGGCGGTTTAAAAACAGCGCTCAGAACGGTATTCGGGCGAGGGCCTGATTCGTTGCGAAACGCCTCCAGCGGAGCAGTGATCCGATGGGTCCCGTCATCAGTCCGACAGCACGGTCACTTGGGAACGATCGGCATCATGGAGGCCGATCCGGCCATCAAAGGTCACCACGCGCCCTCCGGACTGGCGCGCCAAATCCACCAACCAGGCATCGTTGACCTGCTGGTGACCCAGTGCCCGCTCATAAATGCCCACCCGGCTGGCTGCGGAAGATTCCCAAAAAGAGTGGCGCGGATGACGCACCCATTGCTCCAGCAACCCCGCCGCCTCGGATGGCGAGACGGCCGAGGGGGTGTAGGCAGGATTAGAGGACAGCCGGATGAATCCCAGTTGGGTCAAAGCGCAGGTGGCCCATCCATATCGGGATTCGCGGGCAAACCACCGGTGCGCAAGCGCATGGTGCTGGTGATTAGGCCACGCCAGCGCCAAAAGGACGTTGATGTCGAGGAGAGCGGGTTTCACTGCGACTCATCGGCCAGGAGTTCACGCGCCCGGTTGCTGGGAATGATTGAAGCTCCGGAGGCCGCCAAAAACACCGGCAATCCAGAACGGACAGGCCCGGTCTCGGCCGACGCTTTCAACCCTCGGCGCATCAGCAACGAAACCACTTCACCCAGGCGCTTACCGGAAGCCTGGGCCATCGCTTGGGCGGCTTCGTACACATCGTTTTCCAAAGTCAGCGTCGTTCTCATGGCAACAGTCTCAGTGATACACTAATACTGCGATGCTTTGATGTCAAATGAAGGCGTGGTCGTCATTTTCTTTTTCCAGTACTCGTCAGAGCCCGGCCGAACCTTTCATGGATTCCACCTGCCCGCTTTTTATTTCAGGGCGGTTTTCCTGGTGCCCTGAGTGAGAAATTCGCCAGATAATGCGGCAAGGGATTTTGGGCTCGGGCGAGGCGCGAGCGACGAGCATATCCTTGAGGATCTGTGAGGAGCGAGCAACACAGCCCGAGCCCAAAAGCCCTGCCGCCCTCCGGGTTGCGCCAAGATTGATCTGCGGCTTCGTTGTTCCTCAGTCACAGCCCCACAAGGGGATGTTCCTTCGTCACGCCTCGCCCCAGATCAATCTTGGCGCAACATTAAGTGGCGAATTTCTCACTCAGGACACTAGCCTCCGGATCGATGGCTGCCGAAGCAACACTCACCCCCATGATGGCGCAGTACCGCCGGATCAAGGGAGAGCTCCCGAAGGATGCCCTCCTGATGTTCCGGCTGGGGGATTTCTACGAGATGTTCTTCGAGGATGCGGTGGTTAGCTCGCAACTCCTGCAACTGACGCTGACCCAACGCAACGGCATCCCGATGTGTGGTCTGCCCTATCACGCGGCCAACAATTACATCGGCCGCCTGCTGAAGGCCGGACGCAAGGTGGCCATTTGTGATCAGACAGAAGAGGCAAAACCGGGAAAACTGGTGCAACGGGAGGTGACTTCAATTCTGTCACCAGGAACCCATTTCGACGACCGCCTGCTGCGGGCCGAGCGGAACAACTTCTTGGCATCCATCGCCCTTCATGGCGACACCTATGGGTTGGCTTGTGTGGATCTCACCACCGGGGATTTCCGTCTCACTGAACTCTCCGATAGCAAACCCCTTCTGGCGGAGCTCGAGCGATTGCGACCGGCCGAACTCATCTTCCCTGGGGGCTCCAAGGTCTTGTCCGAGTTGTTGGGTCATGCCAGCACGCAACTCTCACCGCATGACGACTGGGTCTTCCTACCAGAGACCGCCGTGTTCACTTTGCGCGAACACTTCAAAGTGGCCTCGCTGGACGGATTCGGATTGCGCAACCGCACGGCCGCCATCGGTGCCGCCGGAGCCATCCTCCACTACCTGAGCACTCATTTGCGTCGAGATGTGGCGCACCTGACGCGCCTCGGATTCTATGAGGTGGCCGACTACCTCATCCTCGACTCCATCTCGCTGCGCAATCTCGAGATCCTCGAACCCCTCCACGCCGACGCCCCCCGCAACACCACCCTGTTCGGCGCCCTGAATCAAACCGTCACCCCCATGGGCGCGCGACGATTGCGCGATTGGCTCACCCAGCCTCTGGCGGCCCAGGAACCCATCCACCGCCGGCAGGAAGCCGTTCAGTCGTGGCTCGATCGGCCGCCCACTTTGGCCGCTTTCCGTGCTCGCTTGACCGAGGTCCGTGACCTGGAACGCACGGTCAGCCGATTGAGCCTTGGCAGCGGCAACGCCCGGGACCTGCTCGCGCTGCGACTGGCCCTCGAACAACTCCCCTCCGTCAAATCGGCCGTGGCCGAGGCCGACCAACCCGGTCCCGAAGCTCCCCAGAGCCAACTGCTCCCGGAGCCGGAACCGGATGCTCCCACCGGGCCCTCGGAACTCGGACATCTCGGTTCCCTGCTCCGCGAATTACCGGACTTGGTCGAACTGCTCGGCCACGCCGTCGCCGACGAACCGCCGCTGGCGGTGAAGGAAGGCGGGATGATTCGGGATGGCTTCAGCGCCGAACTCGATGAACTGCGCTCCGCGGCCCGCGGCGGCAAGGACTGGCTTGCCAAGCTGCAGTTGGACGAAATAGCTCGCACCGGAATCCCCTCGCTGAAGGTCGGATTCAACTCCGTCTTCGGCTATTACATTGAGGTCACCAAGTCCCACCTGTCCAAGGTACCTGGTGACTACGTGCGCAAGCAAACGGTGGCCAGCGGTGAACGCTTCATCACCCAGGAACTCAAGACCATGGAGTCGAAGATCCTGGGCTCAGAAGAGCGGGCCACGAAACTGGAATACGACTTGTTTCTCCGGTTGCGCGAAGAGGTGCTCAACCATCTCAAGTCCATCCAAGAGACGGCTTCAGCGCTGGGGCAACTGGATGTCCTGGCAAGCTTTGCCGAACTCGCCCGCCTTCAGGG
The DNA here is from genome assembly GCA_945861075.1 of Akkermansia muciniphila. Taxonomy (GTDB): domain Bacteria; phylum Verrucomicrobiota; class Verrucomicrobiia; order Limisphaerales; family UBA9464; genus SXXZ01. The sequence goes on along the minus strand of CAMATE010000130.1, from coordinate 2,363 downwards.
ATGGAATCGCCCCGAGGTGCGGGATGAAGGCCAGATCCAAATCCGCGAAGGTCGTCATCCGGTGCTGGAACTGCGGATGACCGAGGAGCGCTTCGTTCCCAACGACACCGAACTCGACCTCAGCAGCCACCAGATCGCCCTCATCACCGGACCGAACATGGCCGGCAAAAGCACTTACATCCGACAAGTCGCCTTGCTGGCCGTACTGGCCCACACCGGTTCGTATTTGCCCGTGGCATCGGCGCGCATCGATTTGTGTGATCGCATCTTCACCCGGATCGGAGCCAGCGATGATCTCGCCCGCGGCCAGAGCACCTTCATGGTCGAGATGAGCGAGACGGCCAACATCCTCAACAACGCCACCCGCCGCAGTCTGGTGATCCTGGATGAGATCGGACGCGGCACCAGCACCTTCGACGGGTTGAGCCTGGCTTGGAGCATCGTGGAACACCTGCACCATCAAGTTGGGGCCAAGACGCTGTTCGCAACGCACTACCACGAACTGACCGAGCTGGCCTCGCCTCATGACTTCGGCGGATCGGAGGCGGTGACCGAGGCTCGTGTGCTGTCCTCGACCCAACCTCCGACTGGCGGTCGCTTGCCCCGGGTCCGCAACTACAACGTCGCCGTCCGGGAGTGGAACGATCAAATCATCTTCCTGCGAAAGATCCAACCCGGCCCCGCCGACAAGAGCTACGGCATCCAAGTGGCCCGCTTGGCCGGCGTACCTCGGCCGGTGATTGACCGGGCCAAGGCCATCCTGCGCGTGCTGGAAGAAGCCGAACTCAACTTGCAGCAGGTGGCCTCTCCGGACGCGAGTCTGATGATCGCGGCCGAATCCGGTCGCCCCCGATCTCGCAAGGTCCGACGCGTCGAGCGCGATGCCCTGCAAGAATTGTCGCCTCCGCCTGAGCTGGACCTCTTTTCCTAAGGGTCCATCGAAGAAGTTCAACGGAACACCGGCGGAACACCCAACAGACCGGGTTCAGAATTTGAACTGAACGCCCGCCATCGCACCGAACACCGAGCCCAGTTGAACGCTGGCCCCGCGCCCTTGGGCGGAGAAGTTCAGATCCGAGTTGGACTGGATGTCACCGCCGGCGAACACCGACCAATTCGGCGTGATGGCAAAATCCACCAGGGCCCGCGCATACATTCCCGGACGCCAATCTTCGCGGGTAGCACTGACCGAAAGATTCTCGCTGGCCACACCAAACTCCGCCGGGTTGCCGGTGAAAGTCGTGGACTCGCTGAAGCGCAAATCAGCCTGCGCGTACATCGTACAGAAGCCAGCCCCCAAACCAACGGTCAGTCGATCGGTCACCGGCAACTCCACCCAAGGTCCCAGCTTGATGCTGTGCAAATCGGTCGAGACCGCCGCATTCAACGAGTTGACGCCGGCCGCCTGCAGAGATGAGGAACGCAGCGGATTGAAATCAATGACCGGCGCCCCGGGCCCGCCCGGAACGGGGCCGAAATAACCGCCTTGATACCCCGGTGACGGAGGCACGATGCCTCCCAGCGAATACACCGACTGGCGTCGGGTGGCTGTTCCCGAAACCGAGCCAGAGGCCGAGGCATCGAAGGTGGTGAAACCATACCCAGCCTCGACACCCCAGTGTGCGGTGCGCTTGTTGAAGGACCGGAAGCTGTACAGTTCATACATCGCCCACAATTCACCCCCATAGGTCGTACTGCCGCCTGAACCGTCCAGCGTGCCCACCCGCGGCACCTGATCATAGCGAGTCAGTGTCAGTTCATTGCCGGAAACCTGATCCGCCCGTTGATAACCCCAATTCCAGGTCGTTGACCCAGGGTTGGCGGTTACCACGCCCGCATTGGTCGACGTGGAGGTGTTGGACCCCAACAGCACGTAGCCATCGGCGAATTGCCCTGCCGCATCCGACAGCGGCGTCCGGGCATCGGTGAAGGAGGCCTTCAGGTTGAACTGCACCCGGCCTGCAAGACGAAAGCGGATACCGAGCGGCTCTGGGGCATCGTCGTTCTGAGCGCGGGCCGACAAGGCGGCGCTGGTGGCGAGGAGCAAGAGTGCGGTGCGTTGGATCGAAGGACTCATGGCAAGGGAAAGGGAAAGGTGATGTCGGATGAAGCGGTGACAGGACGGAATCTCAGCGGAATTCGAGGACCCGGTAGAATCGGTTGGTCGGAGCGCTCTCGGTGCGGGGCAAACCGTTGTCGAGCCACTGCACCTTCCGGCCGTTGCCCAAGATCGCCGGACGCGCAGTGCGAATGACCGAATTGGTATTGTCCTGCGCGCTGAAATCATTCAGCGAATCCGAGTAGCGGATGTAGTAGCTGAAGTTGGTGAGGGTTGGGAACTCCAGCAGCACCCCGCCTGTCAG
>CAMATE010000129.1 GCA_945861075.1 Akkermansia muciniphila | reverse complement strand
GAGTGAAGAGGAACACGGCTTTCTCGATTATTTTGTGCGTCAGGACTTGTTGCCGACTTCGCTCAAACGATTGCCCCAATTGAACCAGACCGTGACCGCGTATCGCCGGTTGGAAGCGCAGATTCCTATCCCGCGGCGCGCACCGGGAGTCCACGAAGCGGTCGCATTCAATCAGCCGATGTTTGTGCGAGGTCAAATCACCCAGCCCGGTGAACCAGTGCCGCGCCGATTCCTGGAAATGTTCGACGATCAGCCCTTCCAAACGTCCCTCAGTGGCAGGCTGGAACTGGCCAACAAGGTCGCCAGCGCGACCAACCCCTTGACGTCTCGAGTGATGGTCAACCGCCTCTGGCATCATCTCTTTGGACGGGGTCTGGTCGGCACGGTCGACAACTTCGGTCGCCTCGGTGAAAAACCCACCCACCCGGAACTCCTCGACTACCTCGCGACTCGTTTCGTGGATCACGGTTGGTCGATCAAGGAAACCCTCCGCTTCCTGGTGACCTCCCGGGCCTTTCAGCAAGCGGCGACGCCTTCCAGCGACGCCCGTCGCATCGACCCAGGCAACGCATTGTTGTCCCACGCCCGCGTTCGCCGATTGGAGGCCGAAGCCATTCGCGATGCCATGCTCACCGTTTCCGGCGAGGTGGACCTGAAGATGTATGGGCCCGGGGTGAACGTGTATTACATCGCCAAGACCGAGGGCGGAGGGCCCAAAGGACCGCTGGATGGTGACCGCCGCCGCAGTGTCTATCAGCGGATTCGGCGCAATGCCGCAAACCCCTTCCTTGAGGCGTTTGATGCCCCCAAGCCGGTGAGCACCCGGGGCCGGCGCGACGCCACCAACGTGCCGGCCCAATCCCTCACGCTGCTCAATGATCCGTTCGTGATCGACCAGTCGGCCAAGTGGGCCAAGTCGTTGGTCAAAGACGGCCGCAATCGCGATGAACGAATCCAGGCCATGATCGTTCGCGCGTTGGGCCGCCCCGCCACGGCGGAGGATGTGGCTGGCAGCCGGGAGTTCCTTTTGGGGTTGGCGGCGGAACACTCGGTTCTACCGCACGACCTCGAGTCGAACGAACGCGTTTGGCAGGATTTCGCCCAATCCCTGTTTTGCCTGAAGGAGTTCATTTATGTCGATTGATCGCCGCCGGATGGAACTGCGCCGCGCACAGGGGATTTCCCGGCGAGACATGCTTGCCCAATGCTCGACAGGCTTTGGCCTGGTGGCGTTGTCCGGCCTCCTGGGCGGTGGCAAAGCCCTCGCCGCGGCCCCACCCAACCCGTTTGCTCCGCGGGTGCCGCATCTGCCGCCGAAGGTGAAGAGTGTCATCTTCTGCTTCATGTCGGGTGGTGTGTCCCATGTGGACACCTTTGATCCGAAGCCTCGCCTGAAAAAGGATCACGGCAAGCCCATGCCCGTGCCGGTGCGGCCCACGATGTTCAACCAGAATGGCAACATCATGGCTAGCCCGTGGGAGTTTCGGAACCACGGCCAGTCAGGTCTGCCCGTCAGTGAATTGTTCCCTCACATCGGCGCGTGTGCTGACGACTTGGCCGTCATTCGCTCGATGACCAGCATCGCCAACGAACACGCCCAGGGAAATTACTTCATCCATACCGGCTTTTCGCTGGCCGGGTTTCCCAGCGCGGGTGCCTGGACGACCTATGGGTTGGGCAGTGAGAACCAAAACCTGCCCGGCTTCGTGGTGCTGGCCAGCGGCGGCGCCCCATTGGGCGGCGTGAACATCTACGGCAACGGTTTCCTTCCGGCGGTGCATCAAGCGTCGTTCATCGACCCGACGCAAAAGGAAGCCCTGGCCAACATCACGCCGCGCGAAGCCGACCCACTTCAGCGCAAGCGCTTGCGGTTCGTGGAAGGGTTCGACCACAGGCATCTAGCCCGATTGCAGGGTGACGAACAGGTGGAGTCCGCCATCCAGAACTATGAGATCGCCTATCGGATGCAGTCGGCCGTGCCCGACCTGGTCGATTTGCGCGGCGAGAGCGAGGCGACCAAACGGCTTTACGGCATGGATTCGCCGGTCCGGGAGAAGGCGGAATACGCGCGGCAGTGCCTGCTGGCCCGTCGGCTCGTTGAGCGCGGGGTGCGTTTCGTCGAGCTCACGTGTCTGCCGCGATCCAGCGATCCCGGGCAAATCGGCAACCCGTGGGATCAACACGGCGTGTTGAAGGCGGGTCATTCCGAAATGGCTTTCCAAGTCGACCAGCCCATCGCCGGGCTCATTCGCGACCTCAAAGCGCGAGGCCTTTTCGACGAAACGCTAATCGTCTGGGCCGGTGAATTCGGTCGTACGCCCTTTGCCCAATCCAATGACGGGCGCGATCACAATCCCTTCGGCTTCAGTGTCTGGTTGGCAGGCGGGGGAATCCGTGGCGGCACGGCCTATGGTGCCACGGATGAACTCGGTTATCACGCGGTGCAGGATGTCTGCACGGTTTATGACTTGTGGGCGACGGTTCTACACCTGCTGGGGATGGATCACGAAAAGCTCACCTACCGTTTCGGTGGCCGTGATTTTCGGCTCACCGATGTCCATGGGCATGTGGTGCAGGCGATTTTGACCTGATCGTGTAAACCGTAATTTCACAGCGTTACGTTAGTCTCAAAACCAGTAGTAAAATCAGGGTGTTAAAGGAGGAGCGCCTCCAACCAGGTGACCTGTGGCGGCAATCGATGAAAAGGCGCAAGCGTATCCGCAGATGGATCCACAACCGAGAGCAAGAAAGACCCATTTGCTGGGTCACCTAAACCGATTTCCATTGGAATGCCTCGGAATGTTCAGTGTACGGAACGATGTTGGCTTTGAGTGCCAGCACGGTTGGTTGAGTGATCTTTTCCAGGCCCAGGACGATCTGCTCTAACAAAGGATCCCGTTTCTGCGGCCAAACCGTCCCCAGCGGGGTAGGGGTAGGTAGGGTCCGAATCCCAGCGGCCATGCAGGTCGCTTGCCTTCGTTGCCTTCCGGCACGCAAACCCTTACGGCGGTTTTCTACTCAGCATCGCTTCCCTCCTTTCCTGCCTTGTCGGACACTCATCCGGTCGATATCGGACACCGTTCCGGACCAAACCGGACACCCTTCCGATCCCATCGGAAAACTGTCCGAGATCAGCTTGGAGGACTGTCCGCTTCGAATCGGAATGTTGTCCGACTTCAAATCGGATGGGGGTCCGGTTGGCGTCGGAATACGCAGGAGGGCGTGGGACCCACTCAAGGTAACGGGGAACCCGTTTTGTCTGGCAAAAGGTCCGGGACAGAGCCACAAGGATCGATCATTTCGATGAATTGGACACACCTCCACCTTGCCTTGAACCATCTACCAGTGCTCGGTGTGCCTTTCATTGGTTTGGTGCTGATAATCGCCATCATTCGGCGTGATGTCGTGTGGCAGAAATTGGCGTTCTGGGGATATGTAGCGCTGTTCTGGGTTACCCTTGCTGCTAAGACAACCGGCGACTTCGCCCACGAGCAAGTTGCGAAGTGGCCCGACTTTGAGCAAGGCGTGATGAAGGTCCACGAGGAGTCTGCTGACCAGGCCGTCACGTCCGTTTTCCTGCTAGGTCTGGTTTCCGGTGTCGCCCTCTTTCTGTCGCGAGGCGGTCGGCAGTTGCCGAAGTGGAGTATCCCCTCGTTGCTAGCATTGGTGCTGGCAAGCGGCGTCCTCTTGCTGCGCACGGCAAACCATGGTGGTGAGATTCGTCACCCTGAGATACGACCCGGCTTTCAGCCGCCATCGAGTGTCATTTACCATTGCCCCAGTAACCCGCTCGACCACGGAGTTAGCAGTAGGGCTTTTCCGGCCGAGACCCTTGAGAGGTCCGAGTCGCTGAAACGGAGCCCAGACCGTGCGGAGATCGGTTGAGTTCAAGTTGTCGATGGGTTGAATCCCACGCGGGTGCGTTTAATCGAGGGGAATCAGTGCCTTGGAGGCCTTTCGGTCGAAGCGCAACTTGGTTTGGCCGAGGAGGGTCTGGAGGGTGTTGTTACGCTCATTTACCCTGGCGACAAATCTGCCGCGGAGCATGAAGCCGCTGACTGTGTGGCGCCGCTACATCCATGCGGGCCAATCGACCTTCGAGGCGACGGTGGAGCAGGTCCATCCGGTGCCAGCCGCCTTCGGCGACATACCTCTTCACCAAGTCTCGGCTGGTGGCGTTGGCTGGCAGTTTTGCGAGATCGGCTTCGACCTTGGCGACCTCGGTTCCCAAGGAGGCCAGCAAATCGCAAACCTCCCACTGAGCCTGGCGGCGAGAAAAGTCCAGGCGTGCCCAAAAACTCCCACTGTGAACCGTCACCAGTGATCGCGCTGCCGAGTAATCACCGTCGGCCATAACTTCGCCGCAATGGTACAAGACGGCTTTCTCCTCGAAGCGGAACGTGTCGATGCTACCCAGGTTCCGAGCTTGGATGCCGGCCTCCGCCAACCCGAACTCGGTCTCCACGGTGTCGGCCATCGTTTGGAAGGTTGCCATGTGCCGGGTTCGCAGGTGGTCGAGCACCTTCCGGCAGAACTCCCGCTGATCCTTCAAGCTGGGATGCGGGATCATTGCCAGCGCGGCGGGCGGCTCGCAGCGAAGGTCCTCACGGAATTCCGACAGCAGTAGGTAACGGATGAACCGTTGGCGGCCGCCGGCCAATTCCGATTCAGTCAGTCCTCGGAACCCCGCCCGGTTTTCGACCAGCTTGATCAGCTCGCCGACCGCGCCTTTCTCCACCAGGCGTTTGTCATGTGCCGCATCTGCGACCCACATGGCGGTGGCCGCAACGATGTCGGTCGTCTCAAGGGCCAAGTCCAGGAGGGATCGGTTTCGCCCTTCGTTCTCCGACAGCAGAGCCACCACGTCGTGGAAAGTCAGGCCAACGGGCGCGAGCATGTCGTCGATCACTCCATCGCTGAAACGCTCCCGCATGACGTTGCGGGCGAGCCGCTTCATCTGGGGTTCCCAGGTGGTGCCGGCCTTCTCCCATTCCATCAGCACAGAGCCTCGGACATCCCGCTTTTCGCCGGGGAGGTAGATGAGGAGAGGTTTGGGACGGTTCTCCGAGAGCGATGCTTCTAGCTGCATGCGCAGCGCAAAGTAGGACCCCTGGAAAACGCTCAGCCCGGTCTTCAAGGTACCCAGCATCACCTGCTTGAGGCCATGCCCGTCCACGTCTCCGATCAGTGCCTCGACGAAGGGCGCAAACTCCCGGTTGGGGTCATACCAGACCACGACCCCACGCTCCTTGAGCTTTTCCTCAAGCTGTTCGTGCAGATAGGCGGGAAACGGGTTTATTCGATGGGCAGCCGGAAGTAGGTTTGAATTGCGTTCCGCAAGGTGGGAGCACGCATGGCGCCGATGCCTTCTTTCAGCGAAGCGAGGATGGCTCCCCATTCCTCGGAGGACACGGGAAAGGTAGCCAGAAAACTTACCAGATCGGCCGTGATGGCCGCCGGCAACTCCGGTCCGGGTTCACCCGGCAGCGTGGCCGCGAGCCGGAAGACGTCATTCCGGTGCTTCGTGATGTTCTTGGCGTCCACGGTCTCACCGGCGGTCTTCCGCCGGGTGAGATCGAGCCACGCCTTGGATTTGAGCGGGATCAGCGCCGTCGCATTGGCGACCCGCAAGCCGTCCCTGAGGTCGTGCCCCCTCTGGATGAGTCCGTAGTAGGCATCATCCAAAAGGATGGCGGAGAGACTGTGATGATCCGGCTCGATTCTTACCGGGATCACCTCCTGCCCATCGCCCAGCTTCAGGCCGTCGGGACTTCGGCTGAACAGCTCCAGCATGTAGGGGAATTCCCCCTGCACCGGCTTGGCGAAACGATAAAGCACCGGCTTGCCATCATTGCGCTCGCGGACCTCGTATTCTCCTTCCTTCACGAAAGCCCACAGCGCGGCGACGAACTTCGGATCGAGCACCTCGATCATCAGCACGATGTCCAGGTCCTTGGTCGCACGGAATGGGAGGCCTTGGCTCGAAAACCACTCGTCGCAAGCCGCGCCGCCGATCAGCGTGAACGCACCTTCGAACGCGCGGAATCGCTCCCGGAAGATGTCGAGGCCCTTTACCATGCGACGTGATCGATCAATTCCGCGAGCTGTTGCTGGATGCGTTCGTCGGGGGAGTCGCGCAGGCTGAGGTGGAGTGAAAGTGCATCCACCCGGTCGCCACGGGCGAGCAGCAACGGATCGTAGCTCCACGTTTCCATTCGCAGGCTCGCTTCTTCCGGCCCGTTGCAGCCGTGGAAAAGGCCTTCCTCCAAACTGGTCTGAAATACCTCGGCCGACAGGGCGTAGGTGGGCAATCGGTCGTCCGCGATGGCCGTGAGCTGGCTCAAGGCCGTGAGGCCGGCAGCCAGTGCCGGATGGCAGGGCATATCCCCTCGCAGCCAGTGAGTCTTCTTCGCCGGGGACGCCAGATACGGCTGCGCCTGCTCCCAGAGATCCCGGCCGCGTCGGGGAAAGTGCAGCGTAATGGAACGTCCCTGCCGCGACGGAAGCGCCAGTTCCGCCGCCTCCAGCTCATCCTTTACCTTGGTGAGCATGATGGGCGAGTAACCGATCCGTTCCGCAATCTTCTTGAGGGGCAGATCCTCCAGCGGGGTGCGCTGGAGGTGGTAGAGTACAAGGCACTGGGCGGCGGGCGTGAGGCGCTTTCCCTTGCCGGGCTTGCGGGGCGAAAAACGCTCGCGCAAGTCCACCATGACCGTGGGCAGAAAGAACTGGCTGCCGGGAACGACAAACGGAATGCCCAGCCGCACCAGGCGATTGCGGGCATACGACGACAATTGCGCGAGGACCAACACCACGGGTTCACCCAGTTGGTTATGCAGCGCTGCCGCCATCTTCTCGTATTCCCCCGGTGCCCCGGGTTCCCACGCATCATCTTCCACCGCGAACAACACCCGGCGGCCCCAAAGTGGGGCTGAGCAAAGCTGAAACCGCTCACGCAAGAACAGCGGCAACTTCGCGGCCTTTTCCACCGCCAATGCCGGCGGCTCGCTGACGAATTCCGCCACACATTTGGCGAGGCGTTGTTGCAGGGTCAACACGACGATACACTGCGTTTCAACGCTACACCGCGCAAGTGTAGCGTTTGTATGGTTGGGTAGCGTTCCAGCGCCGCCATGCAGGCGAGGAGTAGAGCGGACAAGATGGTGTAGACTTTGCCAATCAGCCGTTCGCCGCACTTGTGGCCGCCCCATGCTGCGATAGTCATGAAACCGATTCCCGCCATGGCGCCTTTGGATTTCCGTCTTGCCTGGTCTGTTGCCCTGAATTGCGCGCAGAGAGGACGCCATCCGGTTGCTATAAACAACCAATCGGCATGTTGCGACCCTCCGATACGCTCGTGTATCGTCCACGTCTCGTTTGTTTCATTCCGGAGGGTTTCACGAAGCAGCAAGTGTTGCCAAAAGTGTATCCAAGCCCGCCGAAATCTCGGGGTGACCCTCAAAACCCCAGCAAAAACGCAATGCCGCGGTGGTGAAATGGCAGACACAGGGGACTTAAAATCCCCAGGCCGAAAGGCCGTGCGGGTTCGAGTCCCGCCCGCGGCACCAATACGGAATGTTTCTCCGGACTCCCTCCGGCCGATGGATTTCCAGACAGGGTAATCCAGAGGGAGAAAACAGGAGTTTGGCGCCATTGTTATGGTTTCCCAGATTTCTTAGGGCGCTTCGCCACATTTCTGTTGCAGGGGTTTCACGTCGATGTCCCTATCTCAAGGCTTAATCAGAATGAAAAACCCAATCCAAAATAAACTTTTGGCTCTGTCGCTGGCCCTCTGCGGGCTCAGTGCTTCAGCAGCCAATGATATCGAGCCGGGTAAGGAGACTTACTCGGTGGTGTTTGCTCCGAAACCCATTGTTATCGATGGCAATCTCGGAGAGTGGGCCGGTGTGCCGGTTCTGGCCGATCCGAAGTTCTCGGTGCCCAAGGGTTCCGGCGCGGCTGGCACGGGCAAGTACGTGCTGTTTGAAGAGTACGGTGGCGGCACCTGGTCGGGTCCGGATGACCAGACCTCGGCCGTGCAAATCGTCTATGATGCCGACAACGTCTATTTCGGCTTCGTCGTGACCGACGACTACCACGAAAACGCCGCCAAGAGCGCGTGGAACGGCGACTCCATCCAGTTGATGATCGCCAGTGCTGACCGCACCAAGCAGGTGGCTCTCTACAACTACGCCCTGGGCGGCGTGGAAGGCGACATCGCAGACGTCATCGTGAACCACGAAGCCGGACCCGGCGGGACTGAGGCGGTCGTGACCCGCAATGGCACCAGCAAGCGCACCACCTATGAGATCAAGCTCCCGAAGGCCTCCTTGGACATCGCGAAGCTTGAGGGCGGCGTGAAGTTCGGTCTGGGCATGGCCATCAACGACGGTGACAACGGCGCTGGCCAGAATGGTCAGAAGGGCTGGGGCGGTCTGGGGGCTCACGCCATTGTGTTCGGCAAGACTCCGAGCGAGACGGCCGAGATGACGTTGATGAAGAAGAACGACATCGAGCCGGGCAAGGAGTTCTACACCGTCAACCGCGCTCAGGGCGCCATCACCCTCGATGGTAAGCTCGACGAGTGGAAGGGTGTGCCGGTGTTGGCCGATCCCAAGTTCTCGGTACCCAAGGGTTCCGGACCGAACGGCAAGTATGTGCTGTTCGAGGAGTACGGTGGCGGCACCTGGTCCGGTCCGGATGACCAGACCTCGGCCGTGCAGGTCATTTTCGACACCGACAACGTCTACTTCGGTTTCGTCGTGACCGACGACTACCACGAGAACGCCGCCAAGAGCGCGTGGAATGGTGACTCCATCCAGTTGATGATCGCCAGTGCCGACCGCACCAAGCAGGTGGCTCTTTACAACTACGCCCTCGGTGGCGTGGAAGGCGACATCGCAGACGTCATCGTGAACCACGAAGCCGGCCCCGGTGGTACCGAGGCGGTCGTGACCCGCAACAGTGCCACCAAGCGCACTACCTACGAGATCAAGCTCCCGAAGGCTTCGCTGGCGATCGAGACCCTGCAGGGCGGCGTGCAGTTCGGTCTGGGCATGGCCATCAACGATGGTGACAGCGGTGCTGGCCAGAATGGTCAGAAGGGCTGGGGCGGTCTGGGTGCCCACGCCATTGTCTTCGGCAAGTCTCCGGCCGAAACGGCTTTGTTCACCTTGAGCTCGGTCGTTCCGAACGACATCGAGCCGGGCAAGGAATACTACACCGCCAGCGCGGTGACCGCTCCGATCGTCATCGACGGCAAGCTCAATGAGTGGGGCGGCGTGCCGGTCCTCTCCGATCCCAAGTTCTCGGTACCCAAGGGTTCCGGTGCGGCCGGCACGGGCAAGTACGTGCTGTTTGAAGAATACGGTGGCGGCACTTGGTCCGGTCCGGATGACCAGACCTCGGCCGTTCAGGTGGCCTATGATGTCGACAACGTCTATTTCGGCTTCGTCGTGACCGATGACTACCACGAAAACGCCGCCAAGAGCGCGTGGAACGGTGACTCCATCCAGTTGATGATCGCCAGTGCCGACCGTCAGCAGCAGGTGGCCTTGTATAACTACGCCCTGGGTGGTGTGGACGGTGATCT
>CAMATE010000128.1 GCA_945861075.1 Akkermansia muciniphila | reverse complement strand
GTACTTCGTCGACAACCAATGCATCGACTGCGACCTGTGCCGCGAAACCGCCCCTAAGAATTACACCCGATGGGATGATGGCGGATATTCTTACGTGATGAAGCAGCCGACTACTCCCGAAGAAGAAGCCGCCTGTAAGGAAGCCATGGAAGGCTGCCCGGTCGAAGCCATCGGCAACAACGGTTGATCCAGGGGCTGCGTCGGCTGCTCAGGCGGTCTTCCAAACCCAAGAAAGAAAACGCCCGGCTACGGCCGGGCGTTTTTGTTTTCTGAAAGACCTCCTTCCAGAAAAAATAAAAGGGATCCCAAGCGGGATCCCCTTCATGCGTTGGTTTCGGCGATCTGAGCGGAATTAGTTCTGCAGCAACTGGAGCGCGCTCTGGGGCATCTTGTTGGCCTGAGCCAACATTGAGGTGCCTGACTGCACCAGGATTTGATAGCGGGCGTAGGCGGTCGCTTCCTCGGCGACATCCACGTCGGCGATACGCGAAATAGCGGCGCTGAGGTTTTCCTTGGTCACCGTGAGCTGCTCGTTGGTGAAGTTGAGTCGGCTTTGAACAGCACCCAACGACGCGCGATCTTGAGCCAACTTGTCGATCGAGTTGCGGATGCGAGTGAGGGCGGCCTGAGCGCGGGGGACTGAAGTGATGTCCAAGCCGGTCTTGGCGACGAGAGCTGAGGCGATTCCAGTGGTGCTACCAGTAAGAATTCCCGTCGAAGGAACAGCGGCCGATCCGGAGGTTGTTGTGGTCAATGCCCCGATCGCACTGGTTCCAGCCGAGGAACCATCCAATTCCACAACATAGACTGCCGCTCCGCCAGAATTGGTGGTCTTGATTCGATTTGTTATATCGAAAGTCCCGTTGAGTGTTGAAATGTCGGTCGCGGAAGACCCTCCCGAAACGGTGGCTGTTGTCAGGCCTGAGAGGGTGATGGATCCGCCTGTCGCCATCTTGTCGTACTCGGCTTGGGTCAGAGTTAGTTGGATCTTACCGGTATTGTCCCGAGCAATGTTTTCGATACTCGCATTGCTCAACGACTGAGCCACGCTCAGCGACGAGGTGTACTCGGTCTTCGAGAGGTCGATGGGCGCCATGTCGAAGGTGGTTCCCGTGGAGTCGATGGTCACCGCCAACGAGTTGGTGGAGAACAACTTCACCGAGTTGAAGGTCTGAGTCACCGTCTGTCGGACGTAATCCTGCAGCTGGGTGAATTCCTGAGAATACAGGGTCAAGTCGCTCGCACTCTTGGTGGAGTCTTGGGCGAACATTGCCAGTTCCGACATACGGCGGAAGGCTTTGTCGATCGTCTTGAGGAAGCCGTCCTGTGTCTGGGTGAATGACACGGCATTCACCACGTTGTTGATGGCTGCGTCGAGGCGCTTGAGCTGCGATTCCAAGCGGCTGCTCACCGCCAAACCTGCGGCGTCGTCCGACGGAGCGATGATCTTGGAACCGGAGGAGAGTCGGGCGAGAGATTTGGCCAGGGCGTTCGAACTGACATTCAGGTTGTTGGCCGTTTGCTGTGCCTGGACGTTGGTGTTGATGACCATATTAGTGTTGGGTTGGGCTGCTGTTTGGGTTTCGGTTTAAAGTTGATTTGCGGCTTCGGCCTTCAATTGCTGGAGTCGCAGTGAAAGTTGTTCAGGTGTGGCCGATTCAGCGGCCGCTATGTTGTTTTCGACGATTTCGAGATAAACCTCCTCGCGATGCACTCCGATGTCTCTGGGCGCACTCACGCCCAGGCGAACGGTGTCGCGATCGATGCGAACCACTCGGATCGAGATGTCTCCGCCAATCCGAATGGCTTCATTCAATTTTCTGGAGAGAACCAACATGTTCTGTCGTTGATGCAGGTTCTCAGTTGGCGACGGGGAAGTTGACAGGCAGTTCAGCCGCATTGATCGGCACCACCTGACGAGCCTCGCCAGTCAGTTTGTTGAAAACGATGGGTCCCTTGAGATTGACAGTCAGCGATCCGTCCCGCCGAAGAGTGACAATATTGACAACCCCGGCATCACTGGCGCGGGTCAGGTTGAGGGTCCGACAATCCGTGGTACCGAGCTCGAAGCGGTACGAGGCCGTCACGAAGACGGGGGCCACCACCAGAAACGATTGGTCTACCTCGCCCGAGAACTTCAACCAGGAGAACGGTGGCGCGTCGGAGACGGGCTCGAGGGCGGCCTTCCTCAGGGTTTCAAAGCCAAGCAGTCCATCCGGAAACATTAGAGTAACCCCGGAATCCGGAGTTTCCGGAGTCGTGACCCTGACTTGCTGTTGAGATTCGATGACCAGCACAGGTGACCCGCAGCAGAGGATATGCCAACGTGGATCAATGGGTCCCCACCTCAGAATGTTACTAAATTCCTTAAGCGGCAACGAGACGTGCCGCATGACTCTTTTTGGGCCCAACTTGGGGCACCAGAGGCGATATGTCCGACTCTGGTGGGTCGAGGTTGCCTGTCGCTTGGAAGCCCATGATCGCCACCGTATTGACTAAGCCGATGCCAATTCGGACAAAGCATCCTATTTCATCCGTTGTCCTAGCGGGCCTTTTGGCTGTGCTGCTCACCGGTGGGGTCGAGGCGAAGACCGTATCGGGGATCCATCAAGAATTCCTCAAGACCAAACTCGAGGCCGTTAAAGGCAGCGCCGAGAGCCAGCACCGATTGGGCGTCTTGTACGAGCGTGGACTGGGGGTCGCCAAAGACGAGAAGGAGGCAGCCGAGTGGTATCTCCGGGCGGCCGAGGCGGACTATGCACCGGCCCAATATGCGTTGGCACGTTGCTATCGGTCAGGACGGGGAGTCGACAAGGATCCGGAAACGGCCGTGAAGTGGTTCCGCAAAGCCGCGGAGCACGGGGATGCTGATGCGCAGAATTCGCTGGGTTACAGTTATCAGACAGGCATCGGTATTGCCCAAGATGCAACCGAAGCAGTGCGTTGGTTCCGGAAGTCGGCCGAGGCCGGACATGCTGCGGCACAGAACAATCTCGCCTACTGCTACAAGCACGGACACGGGGTGTCGGCGGATCCGGTCGAGGCGGTGAAGTGGTACCGAAAGGCGGCAACCGCAGGAAATCCCCAGGCTCAAAACAGTCTCGGCGAGTGTCTGCAGTCTGGAGTGGGAACCGCCAAGAATCCCAACGAGGCCGTGACCTGGTACCGGGCCGCAGCGGCTTCGGAGTTGCCGGATGCTCAAGACAATTTGGGCTTCTGCTACTTTCTGGGGCAGGGGGTCGAGCGCGACTACGACGAAGCCGTGCGCTGGTTCACGCTGGCGGCGGAACAGCGGTTTCCGCGGGCGTGGGCCAACCTCGCGATTTGCCATGCCAATGGCTACGGTGTCCCCAAAGACGTGGTCGAGTCGTATGCGTGGTGGAATTTGGCTTCCACTGAAATGGAACGGGCGGCTCGGGCTCGAGACGAGTTGGAGCGCCTGATGTCTACCGCTCAGGTGGCGGCGGCCCAGAAACGTGCTCGTAAGCTCAAGAACCGCCTCGGCAGCCCCTGAACGAGCGAGAGTGCCTAACCGCTCCTCCTAAGCAGGCGGTCAGGTAGCCCTATGTGAGTCCATCCCCGTTCCTTTTCACGGGTCACACCGGGTGAGGAATAGTCGAGGGATAAAACCGGTCAATCGGATTGGTGACATGCTTGCGGTAATCATCCAGGACCGCATCGGCGATGTCGGGACTAAGATATCCCTTGCCCAACGAAACCGCCCGGACCGCCTTGAGAAACTCCGATTCACTGCTGTCCTTGAGCACGTAGCCCTTGGCACCGGCCCGCAGGATTTCGCGCACGTACACCGAGTCCTTGTGCATCGATACCGCCACCACACGGGTTCGCGGTGAAACCTTGAGCAGGCGGCGCGTGGCCTCGATGCCATTCAAATCGGGCATGCTGACGTCCATCACGCATAGGGCTGGTTGGAGTTTTTCTCCCTGTTCGACCGCCTCGCGACCGTTGGAAACTTCGGCAACAACGCGAAAGTCGGGTTGAGCGGCGAGGATCATGCTGAAACCTCTCCGAACAATCGCATGGTCATCGGCCAAAAGGACTGTGTTCATGGATTTCAGCAGGCGCGATTTGGGAGGCTATGCCGTCGGTGATCTGTCCCAAGTGGAGGCGCCGGATACCTCTGAATCCGTTGGAAACGTCGCACGATGGCCCGCGGGACGTTGAAATTAGCAATGGATTCTACACACATCAAACCGCAATCCCTCCTTAAGCGCCTGCTAATTCTGCCGCAAGCCTGCTTCGGGGAACGGTACATACTCGTTCTTCACCGATCACAGCCATGTCCACCGAGCACACCGAGAACGCCCCCGAAGCCAATCCCACGGTCAATGAGGCAGAGGCGACTTCCGTGCCGGCATCGGATGAAACGTCGGTGAAGCCCTCCGTCGAGGTGGTCAGCCCCGAAGATGAAATCCTGATCCGGTATCGGCAGGCTCAGACGGCGGGTGAGGCGCTGCCCATCGAGCTTCAGCGGTTATCCGGCATGAATTTTCTGGGGCGGGATTTCAGTGGTTTAGACTTATCCGGTTGCGATTTCACCGGAAGCGAGCTCAGTCGATGCAATTTCAAGGGAGTGGTTGCAACCCACGCAAAGTTCGACCAGGCCATTCTTTTTCAGGCCACCCTCGATGGTGGTGAATTCATGGCGTCGTCGTTTCGAGGTGCCAATTTGAGCGAAGCCTCTGCCCAGGGAGCGGGTTTTGGCGAGTCGGTCTTCGACGGAGCCAACCTCATCCGAGCCAATTTCGATGGAGCCAGCGCTATCAAAGCCTCTTGGGTGAAGGCCCGAGTGCACCTCGCGTCGATCCAGGATGCCCGCCTATTGGAATGCCGGTTGCATGAGGCAGAATTCAATCAGGCCAACCTCACTGGCAGCGATCTCCGAGAATGCGATGTGGCCGGGGCCGACTTCGGTAAGTCGGACCTTCACGCCATTCAATTGCGGGGGCTTAAAAACTATACGACAGCCAACTGGATCGGATCAGACATCCGGGACATCGACTTTACCGGGGCTTACTTGGTGCGTCGCCACATCGTGGACGAGAACTACCTCGAGGAGTTCCGCAATCAAGGTAAGATGGCTCGAATCATCTACTGGCTCTGGTGGCTCACCTCCGATTGCGGTCGCAGCTTGTTTCGGTGGGTGGTGTTGAACTTTCTACTCATCGGTCTATTTGCCGTCGTTTTTGCGCTGCTGCCGGCCAATCTGACCAAGGTGGACCCGGATGCACCCATGAAATCGGCTGGCTTCGCGACTGCTGTCAGTGCAGGGGCTCTGAACATCAACGGGACGGTCGTAACTTATGATCCGAACAATGATTCCCTGAACCAATTGTGCGAACGGGTTCATGCCGCCACGCATCAATCGATTACAGCTGCGTACCTTCCCAAGGAGGATGCATTGGCGCTCTGGTCACCCAAAGCCGCCCTGCACCTGAAGGATCAGGACGGCGGAAATCTGGTGGCTGCCGCTCATCTAGCAGAAGGCAAGGAGTCCAGCTGGCAGAGCGAGGCCCCGTTGGGTGTCATCACCCCGGCGCTGTTCGTTCCCTCAGACACTCAGCGGAGTTGGTACGAGACGATCTACTTTTCCTTTGTGGTCGCTTTGACATTGGGTTTTGGCGACATCCTGCCCAAGACGCCGTTGGCCCAATTCGTGGTGAATCTGTTGACTTTGGTAGGCTACGTCGGACTGGGCGGTTTGCTGACCATCTTCAGCAATCAACTGGGTCGCCGAGGTGAATAATTAACTCCATGAAGCCGGCCGATCGTTCCAACCATTCCCACTCCAAACCGGCGGGATCACCCCATCCAGACCAGGGGCGGGCCACCGATCTGGCGCGAAAGATAGGGTCGCTTTTTAAGGGGGTGCTATCGGGGAAACTCAGCCCGGCAGCGGACTCTGAGACCGACAAGAATTCACCCCTTTCGGTATGGAAGGCGACCCATGGGCATGGGGGCTCCAAGCCGGTGGTGCCCCGCCTTCCGGCCAAGCCTGCACCCAAACCCAAGGCTCCGGTTGGCAAGGGAGGTCGCAAGGGGAAGGGGGCGCTGGTGTCACCTCGCCGCCCCGTGATCCAAGTCATCGAGCGTCCGCGGCCGTCACTGGTTCGAGGTACGGCAGTGGGAGGAAAGATGGTGGCGATGGGAGGGGAAGCTGCGGCGCCCTCGGGCATCGTGGTGCCCCCGGCCCAGCAAATCATCAATCCTTACGCCGGGTGGTCCCAGAACGATGTTAAGGATCGCATACGGCAGCTCCTCGGCGATGTTGAGGTTCCCCGCTTTCGGAAGGCGGTTTTCGAGACACTTCGCCGACTGCGTGATCCTGATACCACACCTGGTAAAATCATGGAGGTGATGTCCGTAGACGCTCAACTCGTCGGCAAGGTAATGAACACCGTGAATTCCACGGCCTACTCGCCGAAGAGCAAAGTGCAGTCGCTGGATCATGCGATCATGCTCATGGGTAATGCCGATCTGGAACGGATCGTCATGATCGTGGGCTCCAAGGCGGCGCTACCGAGCCAGACTCATCCGAAATTCGCCTTGGGTGACTTCTGGAAGGCCAGTTCCCGAAGAGCTGTGTTGGCTCGCGAACTGGCGGATATGGTCCAACCTTCCAAGGCCAACCTCTCTTTCACGGCCGGGTTTTTGCAGGACTTGAGCGTTCCGCTCATCGTCAGCAGCAAGAAAGACGACTACATGAAGATCTTTTCAACGGCCGTTGAGGAGAAGCGGGACTTGCATACCTTGGAGCACGAGACTCTGGGTTGGGATCATGCCGAGGTGGGCGCCTTAGTCGCGCTGAATTGGGAATTGCCCGAGGACGTGATGCTCTGCCTCAAGGATCACAACGATACAGGGGCAGTGACTCGGCCGGATCCGGCACACTATGTGAGCTCATTGCATGCTTCTCATGGTGAGGAATGGAATGAGATCTTCGCTGAAAAAGTTGCTCAAAGATATCAGGTTCCAAGAGAGGCCTTAGACGAGGTGTGCAACAACTCTGTCAGCAAGGCAGCAGAATTGGCCAAACTCTTCTGACCATCTCAAGTCTCACCAGAACCGAAGGCACTTTGGCGCTCCAGTCGCGGTGATTTGGGTTCAGATTTGGGCAAAGAGGCGCTCCATCCAGAATTCTCCCCCAGTCTGCTCAAAACCTCCTGGAATGAATCGGCCGCCCGAAGTCGCCATGGGAGCGATGCCGTGGCCAAGCACTAGGTCCCACACCTTCGTTGGAGATGCGCATTCATCGAGATGGGTCAGCAGTAACCCGTGGGGCCGCAAATCTTCGAAAGCGCGCACCTGCTCCTGAAGAATCGCGGTTTCATAGGCCGCATTGAGAGTTAGCAGCAGACAGTCGGGTTCAAACCGATCCAGCAAGTTAGCCATTCGATCCGAGACATCACGGTCGGACGGTGTCCACCCAGGCAGATCGAGGAATTCTCGAGAACAGGAGGGCAGCGCTGGATTCCAAGTGGTCTCCACCTGGATTCCCAGGAGTTCGGCGTGTTGGATGAGGAATTCCGAGGAATTGGCGACAATGCCGTCGAGACACCAAACCCGGCAATTCTGTTGGTGACGGAGTGTCTCGATGGTCAACCACTTCGCAGTCGCCACACTTTTGCCCGTACCGGCTGCTCCGATCAACGCGATCCGACGGGCCGTGTTCGGTATCCTGCTGGCCGCTTTGTCCCAGGCAGCCAGCAATGCCCCGCCCAACTGGAGGCAGGCCTCTTGCGAGTTGAGCTCTGAAGTAGATGCGGGCAGGGACTGCTGGATGATCCGGGTGGATGCCGCCCCCAGTCCCCAGCTCTTGAGGAGATCCATGGTCCCGGATTCCGCTGAGGTTCGTCGCAGTTTGGTGGGTTTGGCCCCACGTTCCGCGGGGGCGGGCGCCGGAGCTTGAGCCCAGGCTTCTATTTCCATGGCACCCCAGATCCTTCCAACACCGGCCGAAGGCACGCGTTTGAGCTGCACCACGATCGCTGAGGATCCAAGGGTCTCATGGACCTTGGCCAGCGCCTCTTCTGCTGTGTGCCCCTTGAAAAGCATGAGGCCGCCATGGGGTGCCGGGGGACGATCTGATGAACGAGGGTTCATGCCAATCCATCAAGGAAGACTGGGGACCGAGTATTCCGTGTTCACCCGAAGGCGTGGCGGGAGTTCTTCGTAGGCGAGGAATCTCAGATCCGGATATGTCGGACCGAAGAACTTTCGGAGCCCCAATCGAATGACTCCCGAACACAGCAGCACGGGGATTCGTCCCTCGGCCACGGCCGGTTGTATTGCCTTCCCGATGTGGAAGCTGAGGTGTTGGGCGGCCATAGGAGTGAGCGCGAGGGTGTTTTCAGTCATGCCCGCGTGCAGTCCCTTGGCCAATTCTTCCTCCAACCAGCTTTCCAGAGTGATGGCCGATAGATTGCCACGATCGTCGAGGTATCCCTTGACCAGCTCGGGACCGATGGCGCGCCGTGCCTGCTCCGAGAGTTCATCAATGTTCTTGGTGGTGGTGGCGCTGTCGGCGATCCGCTCCAGAATACTCACCAGATTGCGGATCGAGATGCCTTCGGTGAGCAGGTTCTGAAGGATACGTTGTATTTGTCCCAAATTCAGTTGATTGGGCACCAGTTCATTGACAAGGGCCGGTTGGCTCTTCTTGAGGTTGTCGAGCAGACCATCGACATCTTGCCGACTGAGCAACTGATGAGCATGACGACGGATGCACTCCTGGAAATGGGTCACCAACACCGAAGTGGAGTCCACCACCGTATAGCCAGCCAGTTCCGCGCTACTCCGGTGCTGTTCGTCGATCCATACGGCAGGTAGGTTGAAGACGGGCTCGGTGGTGGCTTCACCAGGAATCACCTGGTCGCTATGGCTGATGTTCATGGCGAGCCATCGGCCCGGACGCAAGGTGCCGCGTCCGACCATGCTGCCTCGGAAGAGGATCTGGTACTCCTGGGAATCCAATTGCAGGTTGTCCCATAGTCGAACGGACGGAACTACGAATCCCATGGTTTGGGCGAAGTTCTTGCGGACGCCAGTTACCCGCTCCAGCAAATCGCCCCCTTTGCTGACATCCGCCAAGGTCACCAGTCCAAAGCCCAATTGGATCTCCAGCGGATCCACTGAAAGAAGTTGGTGGATCGGTTCTTGTCCCGCCTTGGGAGCTTTCTTGGCCACAGATTCCCCGGGTGCAGTTTCTGAACCGTCGACCAAAGGCTTTTCGGGCAACGTTCGCCACAGGGCGAAGAGCAATCCTGAGGCACACAGCAACAACAGAGTTGGGAAGCCGGGCATCAGCGCGACGATCCCCATGGCAGCCGCGGTCAGAAGCACGGGTCGGCGTTGCAGGACCAACTGTTGTCCCAAGGCGGTTCCCAGGTCATCCCGAGCCGCCGCACGGGTTACGAGCAACGCAGCGGCCGTGGAGAAGATGAGCGACGGTACCTGTGACACAAGTCCGTCACCGATGGACAAGATCGTGTATCGACTCAAGACCTCGATCGCCGACTCATTGCGCTGGAAGACGCCGATGAGAAAGCCGCCCACCACGTTAATCACGGCGATGAGGATCGCCGCTATGGCATCACCGCGGACA
>CAMATE010000127.1 GCA_945861075.1 Akkermansia muciniphila | reverse complement strand
GCCTTCGAGGATTCCGACCGCGAGTTCCTCGCCAGCCGCGACCCATCGTTCCGACCTGTGGGCCTCGAGACAGGACCAGACGGCGCTCTCTACCTGCTCGACATGCAGCGGCAGGTCATCGAACACCCGGATTATATCCCGCAGAAGGTCCGGGCCTCCCTGGATTTGCGTGCCGGCCAGGACCGCGGTCGCATCCACCGGATCACCCCGCGTGGCGGTGCGCCCCGGCGGTTTCCCCGTCTCTCGGCGATGACCCCCGCTCAATGGGTCCGTCATTTGGGCGACCCAAATCCCTGGGTTCGAGGGACCGCTCAGCGACTTCTCCACGAACGCCAGGCCCGCGAGACGGCTCCGGCCCTTCGCCGGTTGGCCACCTCGAAGGTCCGACCGGAGGGCCGCTTGCATGCCCTGGCCACTCTCCGCGTCTTGGGCGTGCTGCAACCCTCCGACCTGATGACTGCCCTGGCCGATCCACACCCTGGCGTCCGCGAGAACGCCCTGCGCTGGTCCGAACCGTGGCTGGCCTCGGAGGCCCGGCTCCAAGCCCGGGTGCTGGAGCTTTCCCGCGATGCACTCCCGCGGATCCGCTTCCAGGCGGCCCAATCGTTGGCGGCGGTGGGCACCCCGGACTCGGTGGACGCGCTGGCGGCGCTGTATTGGCGCGATGCTTCCAGTCCGTGGACTCGTCGGGCTGTCCTGGGCTCGCTGCGGCCGGGTGAGGCCGGTCCGGTGTTGCGGCGATTGGCGGGGGCTTTACCGCGAGGGGGAACGGCTTCCGATGCCAGTCTCGCCCCGGCGCTGCAGGACCTCGCCGAGTCGGTGGCGGTCCAGGCCACCTCGGTTCCCGGCGACTTCGGGGTTTCGCTGGAACTGCTGGAGGCCTTGCACGGTGCCCCGGCGCTGCGGGGCCCGCTTTTACAGGGGTTGGAATCCGGCTTGGCCCGTTCCGGAAAAGTCCCTCCCGTGGCACCGAAAGCTCTCCGAGCCGTGGCCGCCCTCGCTGCGCGACCCGAGGCGCCCGAGTGGATTCCGGCGCTGAGATTGATGCGACGTCTTAATGCGCCGTCCGATCCCGGGGTGGATCACGCGCTGGCCGAGGCCTTCCAGATGGCCACCAACGCTGCCTTGCCGGTGACGCTGCGCCTGCCGCGTCTCCGGGCCATGGAGCTGGCCGAGGCTCCGGCCGACTGGTTGGAGGGGCTGTCGCGCCTGCTCGGAGCGCCCCACGAAGAACCCGAGGTGCAGACGGCCGCCTTCGATGTGCTGGAACGCCTCCAACCGCCCCGGCTGGGTCTATGGCTCGTGGACCGTTGGTCCGGATTGCCGCCCGCGCTGCGGGGCCGTGCCGGCCATTTGCTGGCCGAACGCCGAGCGCTCCATGGGGATCTCCTCGAGGCGGTCGAATCGGGAACGATCCGCGTGGGCGAGTTGAACCTCGATCTCGAGCAGCGCCGCCGGCTCCTGCGGGGTGGGTCCGCCGAAATCCGAGTGCGCGCTGCCCGCTTCTGGAGTGACGAGGAGTATTCCAACCGCAGCAAGGTGGTGGACGAGTGGCTGGCGAAGTTGCCCGCCGGTGGGGACGCATCCCGGGGCCGCAAGGTGTTCGAATCGTCCTGCGCTCATTGCCACCGCATGGGCGAGGTCGGCATGCGCGTGGGACCTGAGTTGGCCGGTTCGGCCCACCGCAGCGTGGAGGACTTGCTGTCCAACATCCTCGACCCAAACATGGCGATGAACCCCGCGTTCGTGGCCTACCAGGCCGAGACCGTGGATGACGAAACGATCACCGGCTTGTTGGAGGCCCAGCGCGGCGATTCGGTGACCCTCCGGCAGGCCGGCGAGCAGAGGGTCGTGTTGCCCAGGACGAGGATCCGCTCCCTGCGCTCGACCGGCCTATCGCTCATGCCCGAGGGCTTGGAGGCCGGGCGTTCTCCCCAGGAACTGCGCGACTTGATCGCCTTCATCCGGGGTGAGTCTGCTGGCCGGCCGGTGCATTCCGCGGCCGGGGCCCGCTGAGGTTCACGCGCACCCGATCGACCGTCCGCGATTTCGGGCTCGCGATCGGATTCGTGCCGCCGGATTGCGCCCAGGGCGAATCGGTCGCAGTCTCGAGGCGGTGAAGCTGACCTCATGGAACGTCAATGGCCTGCGCGCAGCGCTGGGCAAGGGATTGCTCGACTGGATCGCCCAGGAGGATGCCGACATCATTTGCCTTCAAGAAGTGAAGGCCATGCCCGAGCAGGTGGCGGTCGATTGGCCTAGCGGGT
This sequence comes from Akkermansia muciniphila, assembly GCA_945861075.1. GTDB lineage: Bacteria > Verrucomicrobiota > Verrucomicrobiia > Limisphaerales > UBA9464 > SXXZ01. The sequence continues at coordinate 7,399 of CAMATE010000127.1, read as the reverse complement.
ATTCGGTCCACTGGAACTCCGCCGAACGCAAAGGCTACAGCGGCACTCTGACTCTCAGCCGCTTGCCCGTGCTTTCCGTCGAGCGAGGTTTAGGTTCGTTTTTGTCCGACAATGAAGGGCGCGTGTTGACCGTGGAACTGCCAGACCAGTTCGTGGTCAATTGCTACACGCCCAACACCAAGCGGGATCTCTCTCGCCTCCCGTATCGGGAGCTGGAGTGGGATCCGGCCTTTCGGGCTCATCTGAAAGCATTGGAGGCCCGCAAGCCGGTGGTTTTCTGCGGAGACCTCAATGTGGCCCATGAGGAAATCGATTTGGCCAATCCCAAGGCCAACGTCCGCAACCATGGGTTCACGGTCGAAGAACGGAGTGGGTTCACTCGGCTCATGGAAGCGGGCTTCGTGGATACGTTCCGCGACCGGTATCCGGGGCAGGGCGGTCATTACACGTGGTGGAGTCCGATGGCCGGCGCACGGTCCCGGAATGTCGGGTGGCGCATTGATTACTGCGGCATCTCGGGAACCCTGCGACCGGCCTTGAAAGAGGCCTTCATTCGCCCGTCCGTCCGGGGCTCCGACCATTGTCCGGTGGGCTTAGTGTTGGGCTGAAGTCCTCGGTAGGGCCCCGAAGGCACTGATGGTGTTCGAGAAGCACGGGCGCTGTTGCAGTGAGTCGTGGTCGAAAGATTCAGTCGAAAGCTTCAACCTTGCCGTGCCTGCATCCGCGCCGACACTCCCCCCGTGGAAGCGATGAAGATCACCGTCGAGACGCTGCGCGGATGGAAGGGTTGCTGCCCGTTCGGCGCGTTAACGGCCTATGACTATCCCGGGGCCCGCCTTCTCGATGAAGCCGGTGTGCCGGTGCTGCTCGTGGGGGATTCCCTGGGCATGGTCGTGCTGGGTCATCCGGACACCACCTCCGTGACGATGGACGACATGGTCCATCATCTTCGGGCGGTGGCTCGGGCCCGCCGCTGCGCACTGGTGGGCGCCGATTTGCCCTTCAAGGCCTATGAAACGCCGGCACAGGCGGTCCGCAATGCCCGTCGCTTGGTCGAGGCGGGTGCAGAATATGTAAAAGCCGAGGGAGGGCAGGAGATTTTGCCACAAGTCCGGGCGATTTTGGCCGAGGGCATTCCCTTCATGGGGCACCTGGGCATGCTGCCCCAGCACGTGGTGGAAGAGGGTGGCAAATACCGTATCAAAGGGCGCGATGAGGCGGGTCGGCAGCGTCTCTTGGACGACGCCCGTGCCTTGGAAGAAGCTGGTGCCTTTGCCTGTGTTCTTGAGTTGGTGACCCCTCCGGTGGCTGCTGAAATTCGCAGCGCTTGTTCCCGCATGCTCACCCTCGGAATTGGCAGCGGTCCGGACTGTGACGGTCAGATTTTGGTGACGCACGACTTGATCGGGGCCTTCCCCTGGTTCACCCCCAAGTTCGTTGCACCCCGGGTCCGCACCGGGGAATCCATTCGCTCGGCCGCCCAAGACTGGCTGGCTTCGTTGGTGATCCCATCTTGAGGGTGCTTTAGTTGATTGACGTTGCCCTTGCGTGGTGGCGTCGGGACGGGTCACTTTTACCCCACTTGCAACCGTCGATGCTTCAAGAATTGCGATCGCTGTGGGATAGCCTTCCCCACAAGGCGGCCTTTGGGCTGGTCGTTGCGGCGTGGTTCGCCCTCTTCCACTTCTTGGGCAACTCCACTCTCGGCTACATCCAGACCGATTCGATGTTTGGTTGGCTGCAGGCGGTTTATGAAGGTGGTGCCCAGCAGGGACGCGATGATGAATTGGGTTTGATGATCCCGTGGTTGGTGGGCGCTATCATAGTGATGCGGCGCTCCGAATTAACCGCCATCGCCAAGGAACCTTGGGCTCCGGCGCTGGCTTTGGTCCCCGTGGGTTTGCTGCTTCACCTTTCTGGTTATGTGGTCCAGCAGACGCGCCTCGGGGTGGTGGGTTTCCTGGTAGGGCTTTTCGGGATCATGGGGATGTACTGGGGTCGAGCGTGGATGCGGGGCTTTGCCTTTCCCTACCTGTTGTTTTTCTTTTGCGTCCCGATCTCCGTCTTTCTCGACACTCTGACCCACGGATTGCGTCTCCTGAGCACGTTGCTTTCGACCACTTTCTGCGAGTGGATTCTGAACATGAATTTGCAACGCGCCGGGACGATGGTCTTCCAGAAGGCGTCGGCGACCGCCCAAGGCTTTCGGTTCGATGTGGCCCCAGCCTGCAGCGGCATCCGCAGCGCCACGGTGGTGCTCCTCTTGACGGTCACCTTCGCGTTTTTGAATTTCAGGACACCGTGGCGACGGATTTTCCTGATCCTGCTCAGTCCTGCCTTCGCGGTGTTGGCCAATGTCATCCGACTGATCGTGGTCTTCGCCGTGGCCGAGGCGGCCGGGCAAGCCGCGGGTGAGGCCGTTGAGACCAAGTTCGGTTTTGCCACCTTCCTCATCGCATTGGGTTGTGTGTTCTTGGTGGCCCGATGGCTGCAGGAACCCGATTCCGTGAACGTATCATCGGGCACAACCGCTGCGGAAGTTGCCAGCAGTGGACCCACAACGTCATGAATCCACGCATTGCCATTCCCACGATCGTGGCGTTGGTCTTGGTGGCCGCCGCGGCCGGTTCTCTGCGTTGGCTCAAGGAACGGGTCCGCATGGGTGAACCCGGGGTGCGAATTGTGGGTCTTCCGCTGTTGACCGAAGGCGGTCGTCTGGCCACTTCCAATTCGGTGTCCCTGCCGGCGAACCTGCCCGGTTACCGTTCGCAGTTGGATGCCATTCCCGAACTCGAGCTGAGCTTCCTGCCTCCGGATACGACCTTCGGACGTCGGTCTTATCATGGCGGGGAATCATTGCCTCCGGTCATGGCGAGCGTGGTGCTCATGGGAGCCGACCGAACCAGCATCCATCGTCCCGAGTACTGCATGACGGGCATCGGTTGGCAGATCCTCTCGCAGACCGTCCGAAGCATCGAGGTCCCTGGATGGTCTCCCGGAAGTCTTGAGGTGCAGCGTTTTGACATGACCCGTTCGGTGGAGCGCGACGATGGCCGCAGGGTGACCATCAACGGGGTCTATGTTTTCTGGTTCGTGGCCGACGGGATTCGCACGGCCAGCCACTCGACTCGCCAATGGCAAATGGTTCGGGACATCCTCTCCAAGGGGCGCAGCCCGCGTTGGGCCTATATCTCCTTCTTCTCCCTCAGCGAGCCGGGGGCTGAGGATGTCACCTTCGAGCGCATGTCGCGGCTCATCGGGGCGGCCGTGCCGTCAATTGAGCGCGATCCCCAGACAACCGGCCACTGACCCTCCAAAGCCCATGGCGGCGATCTCACCCCCTTCCAGAACAACCGGCACGACCGAGGGTTCCGTCGGCGGGTCTGGATGGTTGGCGGCGTTCGTCGGAGAGTGGCGAAGCCTGACCCGTCTGGGTGCGTTCATCCTCATCACGCTGGCGACGGCCGTCCGGCGCTACCGCGACAATTCCCGGGTGATTCGACCGCAGGTTCTTGGGGAAATCCATCGATGCGGAGTCCGCCTTCTGCCGATCGTGGGATTTCTCGGTGTCGTTCTGGGAATCGTCTTCGTGGGTCAGACCGTTTCACTCATGGAGCAGGTGGGTGCCAGCAATTTCATGGGTACGCTCATGGTCACCGTCTTTCTCCGCGAGATGGCGCCGATGATTGCCGGGCTCTTGGTGCTGGCCCGGGTCGGGACGGCTTCCGTGGTGGAACTGGGGACCGCCCGCGCTCTGGGCGAGGTGGAGGCTCTGGAAGTCCTGGGCATTGATCCCATTCATTATCTCGTGGTGCCTCGGGTTGTGGGCTTTGCGGCGGCTGTGGTGTCGCTGACGGCTTACCTCATCCTCATCTCGCTGGGTTCAGGCTATGTGTTTGCCTATGCCCGTGGATTGAAGGCCTCTCCGATGGAGTTTTTCACCGCGATCGCTGGAGCCATGACTGCGATGGATTTTCCGCTTCTGGTTCTCAAGACCCTCTTGTTCGGAGCGCTGACTGGTTGGGTGATTTGTTATCAGGGACTGGCCCGGCCGATGACCTTGGAAGAGGTGGGGCCAGCGACGACGCGGACGGTGGCTGTCTGCGTGGTGGGTTGTCTGATGCTCGATGCGCTCTTCATCACGGTGTACCTGCTCCTGTGACGATGCACCCCACCATCACCGCCTTGGAGACGGAGTCCCTTGAGATTGCCCGTCCGTCCTCGACCGAAGGAGTCGTTCTTCAGGCGATGGATTGGAAGGTGGCGTCCGGTGAGCTCTGGGTGGTGGCTGGTGTCCACGGATCCGGAAAGACCGCGCTGCTGGACACGCTGGCTGGATTGATTCCGGCCGCCGCGGGCCAGGTGCGTGTGTTTGGTCGCCCGGTGGGCGGAGCTGATGACGATGATGCGGGGTTGTGGGAAACCCGCCGCCGCATGGGGTTGGTGTTTGATGGGAGCGGCCGACTCTTTTCGGCGTTGAGCGTCCAAGAGAATATCCTCCTGCCGTGGTGCTATCACCAGAACCGCACTCCGGCCGAGGCCCTTGCTGAACTGGAACCTTTGATTCGTCACCTTCAGTTGGAATCGCTCCTGTTGCGGACTCCCGGTTCTTTGGGCCGGTCGTGGTCGCGTCGGGTCGCTCTGGCCCGCTGCCTGGTCCTGAAGCCGCGGCTTCTCCTGCTCGACAATCCATTGGCAGGTTTGGATGCGGTCCATCTCCGTTGGTGGCGCGGCTTCCTGACGGAGGCCGTTGCCGGGCATCCCATGCTCGGCGGTGAACCCCTGGCGGTCATTGCCACGGCCGATGCGGTGCGACCGTACTCGGGCTTGGACCCGCGCTTCGCGCTGGTCGCGGATGGGCAATGGCGCATCCTTGCCGACATGGAGACTGTTCTGGCCAGTACCGGCGAGGATGGTTACCACAACCCCACGGATATCCGTCCCTGACCATGGCCTTGCAGGATTTAACTCCCCAACTCCGGACCCGCCTTCGCAGGGTGGAATGGGTCGTTGTGCTCTTTCTGTTGGGGGCGGTTATCGTGGGTCTCATCGGCCTGGGCTTTTTCATCAAGACCACGGGTGACAAGCGGGGTTGGTGGGTCAAACGGGTGCCTTACTACACTTACCTTCGGGACGGTAGTTCGGTGAATGTAGGCACTCCGGTGAAGATGTTGGGATTCACCATCGGTGAGGTGGTTCAGATCGACACGGCCCCGGATGATTCCTGGCACCGCAGCGAAGGGTTCAATGTGTTTGTCCGGTTCCTGGTGCGGGACCCTTATCAGGGGTACATCTTCACCGATTCCAAGCTCAAGGTCAGTGGCATGCCCATTGACATCGCCGGTGGAAACTTTCTGGAGGTAACCCGCAGTCAGGGTCTGGGCATTCCCACGACGGCCCCGTCCACCAATGCTTCGGCCGGTGCGCCTCTGGGCATCTTGTGGGACAAATACGCCTACAGTTTGGGTCGTCCGGAAGCCACGAATTTCATCCGCTACGATCCGTTTACCCCGAACGACAAGGGCTACTTCATACGCACCGAGGTCACGGGGGATCTCATCGGCGAACTCACCCTCTTGGTGCCGAAGATCCGTGAGGCCTTCACCAAGCCCGGTGGCTTGGGCGACTTGCTCTTCCCCACCAACTTGTCGGCTCGCTTCGATCGACCCGGCGGACTGGGGGAAATCATCATCCCCAGCGACTTGAGCGCCGCGCTGACGGTGACGCTCACCAACTTGAACGCGCAAATTGGCGGCATTGGTTCGCTCGTCTCGAACCTCGACTCCACCGTGCCTCCGCTTCTGACCAACTTGAACACCACGCTGCCTCCGCTGCTCACCGATCTGGGCCGCACGGTCCCGCCCTTGGTGACTCAGGTGAACCAGCAAATCCAAGGGGTGGGCCCGTTGGTCTCCAATCTCAACACGACGCTTCCGGGCACATTAGTTGAGATGGAACGGACCTTGGGAACGGTTCGCTCGAACACCCTACCGGCGGTCGACGGGGTCCTGACCAATTCCTCCGATTTCGTGGGAGGTCTCAAGCGGCATTGGCTCTTCCGAGGTGCCTTCAAGACCAATGCGCCGTCCAAACAGCGCTGAGCGCCTGTTTGAAAATGGGTGGAGACTTCGATCGGAAAATCACTTCCGTTGATTCCACGGCTCGGCATGATGAGCTTCGAATTCCATGAGCAAGCGAGCGATCCTTTCTTCCCTGTGTGCGTCAGTGTTGCTGTTGGCTTCGGTGCCTCTCTCTGCAGCGGAACCTGCGGCCAAGCCGGCTGAAAAGCCCGCGGTGACCAACGCACCGGTCTCGGTCTTCAAGGACAAGAAGCTGGAGGCGGCTGTGCGTCGTCAGGTTTTCGCCAAGCGCGAATCTCAGGATCCGCTGACGGCGGCCGATGTGGCGACGGTGTCCACCGTGTCCGCGCCCTTCTCAGGCATCACCAGTTTGTCGGGTCTGGAACATTGTGTCGCCTTGGCCTCTCTCGAGATTCCGGGCAACAAGATCGCCGACCTCGCGCCCCTGTCTGGTTTGAAGCAGCTCCAGTACGTCAACCTGGCGTCCAACTTGGTCTCGGTCATCGCCCCGTTGGCCTCGGTGCCGGCCTTGCAGTACATCGAGCTCTCGCACAATCAGGTGAAGGATGTGAAGCCGTTGTCGGGTCTTACCAATCTGGCTTCGATTTACCTTTCGGCCAATCGGCTCAGCTCGGTGGCGTCACTGACCAATTTGCCGCGGGTTGCGACTCTCTACATCGATCACAACAAAATCAGCTCCATCCAAGGTTTCGGAGCCTTCCGGAATTTGACCCTGCTCTCGGCCTCCCACAATGGCATCAGCGATTTGGCCCCGTTGTCGGGCATCCGTGCGCCGTCTTTCCTGCAGTTGTCCCACAATCGCATCCGGGACCTGGCTCCCTTGAGCCGTTGGATGACTCCCGATCTGGAGAAGACCCGGAACTTCGCCCCGTTCGTGCGGGTTTATCTCGATGGCAATCCGCTCTCGAAGCAGTCCAAGGTTCAGGTCGAGGAACTGAAGGCCAAGGGGGCTCGGATCAATCCGCCCGCCCGCTGACGGGCTCTGGGTCGTACGGAAGGGTTTCTGGGGTTTGAATGGTTTCAACCCCATGGCCAGAGATCAGCTTGCGCTGGTCACCCGAAGGGATTGCTCCCGGTCTTCCTGGGGCGGTCCTTCGTGGCCCCCGGTTGAAAGGGATTGGGGGCTGATGCCGAGCGGGATTTCCCGGGCCGACTTAGCAGACCCCAAATCAGGAAAAGGCCTCCAACCAGCAGGTGGATCACCACCACCGCGGCCAGAGCGGGCCAGGGCAACCACCGCATGACGTAGCCCCCCAGCCCGAGGTTCAACACCAGCGACGCACTCATGCAGGCAGCCA
>CAMATE010000126.1 GCA_945861075.1 Akkermansia muciniphila | reverse complement strand
CAGGAGGCACAAGCGCCCCCGGAAACTCAGGTCGGCCAGACCCACCGAGTTCTGGAGCGCCGCGTATTCCGCGGCAATATCGCCGTAGTGCGCCACCGCTTCCATCGACTGGAGTTCAGTGAAGACGGCACCTTGTTCGGCGTGGAATTCCCGAAGTGCGAGCATGGGTTTGTCAGGCTGAAAGAGACAATGGCGTGGACGGCAGTGCGTGCGAACGATCTGGCAGAAGATCGAGCAAAGAATCCGCCGTAGGATGGATGGGCGCAACCGTCTGCCGGCGCGAAGTGGTATAAACCCCACCACTGGCCACCCAAAGCCCAATCGACAACCGACCCACTCGCCTCACTTCGTGCCCTGATCGATCCAAGCGCGAAGCAGACCCACCTCTTCCTTGCTGAAAGCCTGACCTTTGCCCTCCGGGGGCATGTTTTCGTCGTCGGACATCAATCGTGCGACACTGGCGACGAAGGTGCTCTTGGCGCTGGCACCCTTTTCGAAACCCGCACCGTCGGCTCCGCCCTTGAGGGTGGCCTCCAGGGAGTCCAACCGCAGCTTGGCCTTTTGCTTCTCGGGCCCATGGCACTTGAAGCAGGAGCGTTCGAAGAGGGGCTTGATGTCCTTCTCGTAGGTCACGCCCTGCTTGGCGGACACGGGCGGCAATTTGCTGGCATCAAAGTCGGCGGCCGACAAACCCAAGGCGGCGGACAGAACAGCGGCGGAAGCGATTTTCAGGCTCATAATTCCAAAAGATGAACTGCGATCAACGTGCAAGCGGACGGCGGGGTCGTCAAAGTGATTCAATGGGTCGGTTGCGGGGCCATCGAATGTTCAAACCGCCCCCAGATCGATGAGGCGCATCGGCAGGGCTGGATCGGCCAGATCCAAAATGGCCAGACTCCGGGGTTGATTGAAGCGGACCCGCCCGGCGTAGCCCGGGTTCAGGTAGCGAATGCTTTCCACCCGCGAGTCGTGCGGCTTGTGGGTATGTCCGAACACCACGAACGCTGGTTGGTGACGGGCAATGCTTCGGGCCAACCGGTCGTCCGGATCCCGCGGATCCACGATGTGGTGAACCAGAAAGCGATACCCCGCGAGGTCGATCACCTCCGTCTCACGGGCGTCCAACGGTGGTCCATCGCAATTGCCCATCACGGCCGTCACAGGAGCGATGCGTTCCAAGCCGACCAAGATCGATGGGGCACCGATGTCGCCAGCATGAAGAATATGGTCCACACCCGCGAACAGGGCCGGAATTTGGTCGTCCCAAAACCCGTGGGTGTCAGAAATGAGTCCCACGGTCATGGCGTCGTCAATCAGGCGACCTGCTCTTCGGCCTCACCCTCACCCTCGGCCTCGGCCGGTGGGGTGCATTCACCCTTTTCCAGCGGAGACTCGGAGGGAGCCTCGCTCCAGGTCACGGCAAAGAGAGCGCTGAACAAAGCGCTGCTCATCAAACTGTTGCGCAGGAATGTCCAAGTTTCAGGCCAACCCACCGAACCGGTGGTCAAGGCAGTCCACCATCCGGCCAGGGTCTTCGCATAGGCCGGGTCTCGGAGCCAAGAAAGGGTGTTGGTGACCCCATAGAACAACAGCACCCCCAGCAGGCTGCCCAAGATGGCCGGAGGCAATCGGAACCACCGGGTACCGCTGGTCAGCGGCTTGAGACCGCGACCCAAGAGCCACAAAGCCATGTAGCCGGAATAGTTGCCCGCCATGTAGAGCAAGGAGGCCGGATCCCAGACATCATACCCCTTGCCGAACTGGTACCATAGATTGAGGGCGACATCGCTCACCAACAACGTCCCCAACGGCAGCGCCACCGACAGGCGTCCAGGGAAAAACATCCCACCGCACAAGCACAGGGAATAGACGACACTGAAGTTGGGCGGAAATAAACCGGGCCAACGGCTCAGCGCCACCACGAGGGCGAAGAGCCACGGATAGAATGGTTGGAAGCGGTCCGGCACGTCGGGCGACAGACTACCGGCAGACGTCGCGATGACAAGGGGCAGAACCACTCATTGCCACACATCCCCTGGATTAGCCTTCGATCACACCCTCGATCGTCCCCTTGCCCGCGATCCCGGTTCCCTGCCAGCCTCTCCATCCAAGCCCATGAATCCTCAGGACTGGAAACTCATCCTCCTCGCGTTGATCGCGATCACCTCCCTGATCGTGCTCATCACCAAGGCCAAGGTGAACGCGTTCCTCTCACTGTTGATGGCCTCGCTGATCGTGGGCCTGGGGGCGGTGTTGCTGCTCGATGTTCCGACACGCGATGCCACCGGCAAGGTGCTGGCCGCCATCGACGGCAAGACCTCCGCCTACACCGTTCTCGGGGTGTTGAAATCCTTCGGAGACGGGCTGGGAGCCACTCTGGCAGGAACAGCCGGAGTCATCGCCCTGGGGACCATGCTGGGCAAGCTCTTGGCCGAGTCCGGCGGCGCGGAAGTGCTGGCTTCTCGAATGGCGCGGATCTTCGGCCCCAATCGCATCCAATGGTGCATCATGGCCCTCGCGCTGGCCGTCGGCCTGACCACTTGGTTCGCGGTCGGCTTGGTCTTGCTGCTGCCCATCTTGCTCACCCTCACCCATGAGACCCGTCAACCCTTCCTGCGCCTGACACTGCCGCTATTGGCATGCCTGTCGGTGATGCATGGAGTCATGCCACCACATCCGGGCCCCGTGGTGGCCGTCGAGGCGCTCAAAGCCAACATGGGCTTGGTGCTCTTCTGGGGCTTTGTGATCGGGATTCCAACGGCCGCGGTGGCCGGACCGATTTACGCGAAATTTGTGGTCGGCCGCGTCCAAGCCAACCCGCCGGCCATTCCGCAAAAAGCCACTTCGACCGACCCGCGGTTCCGATTGCCTGGCTTCGGCCTGACCCTCTTCAGCATCCTCAGCCCGGTGCTCCTGATGCTGCTGGCCACGGTGGCTGAATTGCTTTTACCCAAGGGACATCCCGTTCGCGAGGCGGCCCAATTCATCGGTCACCCCACGCTGGCGCTGCTCTTGGCCGTGTTGCTGGCTTCGGTCACGCTCGGCACCCGCTGCGGCTACACTCGGGCCGAGGTGCTGAAGTTCACCGAGCAGTGCATTGGTGCGGTGGGCCTGACCATCTTGGTCATCGGCGGCGGCGGTGGGTTCGCCCGGGTGCTGCGCGATTCCGGGGTGGCCGAGGCCATCGGTCGGGCCGGCGACGCCGCTCACCTGAGCCCCCTGCTCTACGGGTGGCTGGTCTCGGCCTTCATCCGCGTGGCGACCGGCTCGGCCACCGTGGCCATCACCACGGCCTCCGGCCTGCTGGTGCCCGTGCTGGCCGCCCATCCGGAGATGAATCCCCATCAGGTCGCGCTCATCATTTGCGCGGTGGGCTGTGGATCGCTCTTCCTGAGCCACCTCAACGACGCCGGATTCTGGATCGTCAAAGACAGCCTCGGACTCAGCGTCGGGCAAACCCTCAAGACCTGGACGGTTTGCGAGACCATCGTCGGCATCGCCGGCATGCTCTTTTCTCTCATCGCCTTCCATTGGGCGGCCAGACTCTGAACCATGCCGCCGGCGCCGATGAATCCTGGCTGGCCGATCTCGGCCCACTTGAACCCTAAGGCATGAACGCTGATATCGACTTCCTCGACCAACCCCTGTCTCTGCCGCTGCTTCCGGCGGCCGGCACTCGTCACGACCTGATGGCCTTGGGCGAGTGCATGGTCCGCTTGTCGCCCCCGGGCCACGGACGGCTGGAGTTCGCCCGATCTCTGGAGATCGACGTCGGCGGTGGCGAATACAATGCGGCCTACGCGGCGGCGCGCCTCGGGTGGCGGACCGCCTTCGCCAGCAAGCTGCCCGATAATCCCTTGGCCGACATCGTCCTCAACCACGCCCGAGCCGCTGGGATGGATGTGAGCCACGTCGCGTTGGAACCCCACGACGGACTGGGCCGATCCAATCGCGTGGGTTTGTATTTCGCCGAAATCGGAGTGGGCGTTCGGGGGGGCATGGCGCTCTTCGATCGGGGGCATTCCAGCGCCAGCCAAATGGCTCCGAGTGACGTGGACTGGACGAAGGTCTTCCAACAGGAAGGCGTGCGACTGCTGCACAGCGGCGGCATCTTTGCCGTCCTCTCCGAGTCCACGCGCGCGACCTTGCAAGCCGCCGTCGCCGCGGCCCGGGCGGCCGGAACGCTGGTGAGCTACGACCTGAATTTCCGGGCATCTCTGGCCACCCCAGAGCGCGCGGCGGAGATCAACCGGGAGTTCGTCGATCAAAGCGATGTGCTCATCGGCAGTCCGGAAGGGTTCCGGGCCTTGCTGCATTCGGCCGCCCCAGACCCGCGATCAGGCACGGCCGAACTGGTGGCCGCCGTGAGTGGGGCTTTCCCGAAGCTGAAGATCATCGCCGGCACCGAACGCACCGTTCATCAAGGGAACCGACACGATTTGGGCGGATTCATCGGCATCGGCCAGCGCTTCGGCCGGGGCCGGGAATACCGCGACCTGGAGATCGTGGACCGGGTCGGCACGGGTGATGTGTTTTCGGCGGGCATCTTGCACGGGCTGATGTGCGGAATGCCGCTGGGCCGCACGCTGGACTTCGCCCTGGCATACGCCGCGCTGGTCCACACCACCCGGGGCGACACCTCGCAATTTCGCGCAGCGGAGATCCAAGCCCTCGCCGACGGCGCCTCGGCCTCGATGCGGCGCTGAGCCATAGGAACCAACACTCCCGGCGCCATCCACCGCTGAGCGGGTCTGGAAGCACCACGAATCTGCTCCCCCTTCGGAGCCTCAGACCCCATGCTCGCGTCGTGGAATCTTCAGCTCCGGCTCCGTCCGATCCGTCCGACATTTGGTCCGTCTTCGTTCTCCGCAATCCGGCGGGGCGCTGCTTCGTGGGTCACACCGAGCACCTCGATCAATTCGCCCTCACGGCCGACACCGAGGTGGCCAAATGGACCGGTCAACCGGGTCCCTGGCCCGTCGTGTGGCGGCACGACAAGCTTTCGCGCAAGGCAGCCCTCAAATTCGAAGTCAGCCTGAAACGCGACAAGAACACCCCCCGCTTTTACACGCGCACCGGTTTGACCCCGCCCGAGGTCGAATTGCCCGGAACCCCGCCTCCCGAAGGCAACGCGTGACCGCACGGGTGCAATCACGCATCCGGACGCAGGCAGAAACCAGGCCGCTTGTTGGCCTAGGGGCATCCACGACAACGCCGGCAGGACACAGGGCGGTCCGGTTTTCTATCGCCCAACGCCTCAGACGTGGAGCAGTTGTCACGGATGCCGGGAATGCCGATCTTTTTGAGGACGCACCTTTTTAGGGTTGGCCCACCTCGGATTGGACACCGAACGACTGATTGGCCGCCGGGGTTGGGACTCCTCAACCGTCCGGATGAACCTGCGAATCCGCTCTTGGATTCCTAAGACGACCTCTTCGATCCACGGATTGGGCAGACGGCGGCGCACCGTCACCGCGTGGAAGCGGACTGAAAGCCCTGGAAGCGGAATCACCTGACGCAACCGATCGGAATCCAACTCCCGCTCGACGACGATCGCCGAGGTCAACGCGAGCCCCTTTCCCGACAGGGCCAACAAGCGCAGCAGAGCCATGTCATCCACCTCACCGCGCACCTCGGCCTCCACCCCCGCCTGAGCCAACAGTAACTCAAACTGTTCACGCAGCGGTGTGTGTCGGGCCGGAAGGAACAGAGGCACGCCCTTCAAGCAGGCGGGAAACCCCTTCGATTCATCCAGGTGTCTCATACGACCCACCAGGCAGGCGGGAACCTCTCCCAACACCTGGTTGAAAACCTCCGGCGACCCGCCCGAGGGCGCGGGAGCCTCCGACAACACCACGTCCAAATCATGGGAGCGGAGGCGAACCAGCAGGTCGTCGAAGGATCCGGCGGAAACCGAGATGGCCGCGTCAGGGCGCATCAGCAAAGGTTCAATGAAGTCGAATTGGAGGTTCTTGGACAACGGCGCCACCGCTCCGATCCGAAGCGCTCGACGCTTTTTCTGAGACCCGGGTCTCCGGAACAAATCCAACACTTCAGCGCCCGATTCGTAGATCGCATCGGCGTGGTCCAGGACTGCGCGCCCCGCGTCGGTCAACACCAGTGCTCTCCCCTGCCGATCAAACAACGGCTCACCCAGCCATTCCTCCAGCTCGGCCAATTGCTCGCTCAAGGTCGATGCAGAGACACTCAACAAGCGGGAGGCACGCGTCACGCCACCCTCGCGGGCGATCGCCCGAAATCTCAGTAGATGATGGTAGTTGAGCCACTCCCCGATTTCTCGCCCGGTTTCTTTCGGAGTCATCAGTTCGGAATTACCGCACGTTCTATTCTGACTTTCGATATTTTTGGAAAACCTTTCACCGGTAAGATCCCGTCGTCATGAACATCGACACCTGCACGACGACGCAACGATCCACCGAAGCCCACAATCCCTGCGAGTCGATCACCAACCTCAATCTGGGATGCCCCTCCCGAGGCATCGCGATTGGACACTTGGATCGCAGGGACGCCGATCCCTATGTCGGAGCCCCCGCGGAAGGTCGGATCCTGTGGGTCAGCCTGATTCATCCGCGATCCCTTCTTGGCCCCCTTCTCGATGAAATGGCGTTCGAGGGGGCCTGGCTTGAAAAAGACGGCCAAGCCCGGATCCGACTGCTCGGACAAGGCGAACGCCGGGTCGCGGCTCCGCTGTTCCACTCCCCAGAGTCGGCCCGCCTTTGGTTGGCATCGGAGCTGTTGAAGAGCGCTTCGGACCCGGCAGCCTGGAAGCCCCATAATTCCCCGGATGCAGGTGCGGAAAATCTCGCCGCCTGAGGGCATCGATCCAGTCACCCAAAAGACTTCTGAAAGACCCAGACGAAACCATCACTCAATGAATACCAGTCATTCCACGAAAACCGCCCCCATTCCCGTGACCCTGATTCCCGGCGACGGCATCGGGCCCGAGGTTGTCGACGCCGCACGCCGCCTGATCGACGCCACCGGGGTGCCCATCGCTTGGGAGGAGGCCCATGCAGGCGCCTCCATCTTTCGCAAGGGCATCGCATCCGGCGTGCCGCAGGAGACCCTCGACTCGATCAGCCGCACCCGGCTGGTCCTCAAAGGACCGCTCGAGACGCCGGTCGGCTTTGGCGAGAAGAGCGCCAACGTCACCCTGCGCAAGCTCTTCGAGACCTACGGCAACATCCGGCCGGTGCGCGAGCTGCCCGGCGTACCCACGCCTTACGCGGGTCGCGGCATCGACCTGGTCGTCGTTCGTGAGAATGTCGAGGACCTGTACGCTGGCATCGAACACATGCAAACCCCCGGCGTGGCCCAATGCCTCAAGATCATTTCGCGCAAGGGTTGCGAGAAGATCGTGCGCTTGGCCTTCGAGGTCGCCCGGGCCGAGGGCCGGAAGATGGTCCACTGCGCAACCAAGGCCAACATCATGAAGTTCACCGAAGGCCTGCTGAAACGAACCTTCGAGGAGATCGCCCCGGAGTACCCGGAAATCTCGGCCCAGCACATCATCGTGGACAACTGCGCTCATCAGCTGGTGAGGCGGCCGGAGCAGTTCTCGGTGATCGTCACCACCAACATGAACGGGGACATCCTTTCGGATCTCACCTCGGCCCTGGTCGGCGGGCTTGGGTTCGCACCGTCGGCCAACATCGGCTCCGAGGTGGCCATCTTCGAGGCCGTCCACGGTTCCGCACCCAAGTACGCCGGAAAGGACGTCATCAACCCGACGGCGATGATCCTCTCGGGCGTGCTCATGCTGCGGCACATCGGGGCCCATGCGGAGGCCGACACCTTGGAGAACGCCGTGCTGTTCACCTTCGAGGAAGGCCGGCACCGGACGCGGGACTTTGCCGGCGATGCCGGATCCTGCGGCACTCGGGCCTTCACCGACGCCATCTTGGGCAACCTCGGCAAGACACCCCAGCACACCCCGGCCAGAACCCGGTCGAAACTGGTACTGCCGGTGACCTCGACGGTGGTGGACATGGTCCGCCCGACCCAGCGCGAGGTGGTGGGCATCGACGTGTTCGTGGAGTCGCCGCTGCAACCCGAGCAACTCGGGCCGAAGGTTCAGGCGGCGGCCGAAGGCACGGCCTTTGGGCTGAAGATGATCTCCAACCGCGGCACCGTGGTCTTCCCCCTCACGGGCACCCGAACCGATGTGGTGGACCAGCACCGGTGCCGCTTCCTGTCCCGGAACCCCGCCCCCGATGTCGGCAACGATGAGGTGAGAGCGCTGCTGTCGGGGCTCGAGCAGCAGGGACTGCGATGGATGCACATCGAAAAACTCCAAGCCTTTGACGGTCGGCCGGCCTTCACCAAGGCCCAAGGCGAGGACTGACAGCCGGCCCCGCCGGGACAAGCAAACGGCGGCGGGACGTACAACGTCCCGCCGCCGTGTGAGTGAGATCTCTGATGGAGATCAGGCCGATCAGTACCGGTAGTGCTCCGGCTTGTACGGGCCATCCAAAGACACGCCCAGGTAGCTGGCCTGGTCCTTGGTAAGCTTGGTGAGCTTCACGCCGATCTTCTCGAGGTGCAGGCGGGCCACCTCTTCGTCGAGCTTCTTGGGCAGGCGGTACACGGTCTTCTCGTACTTGTCCTTGTTCTGCCAGAGGTCGATCTGGGCCAGCGTCTGGTTGGTGAACGAGTTGGACATCACGAACGACGGATGGCCAGTGGCGCACCCGAGGTTGACCAGACGGCCTTCGGCCAAGAGGTAGATGCTTTTGTTTCCGGGCAAGTGATAGCGGTCGTACTGGGGCTTGATGTTCTCGATACGGACGCCCTTGGTGGTCTTGAGCTTGTCCACCTGGATCTCGTTGTCGAAGTGGCCGATGTTACACACGATCGCCTGGTCCTTCATCTTGAGGACGTGGTCCACGGTGATGATGTCGCAGTTGCCGGTGGTGGTGACGTAAATGTCGCCCACACCCAGCGTGCTCTCGATGGTGTTCACCTCGAAGCCTTCCATTGCGGCCTGCAAGGCGTTGATGGGGTCGATTTCAGTGACCACGACGCGGGCGCCGTAAGCGCGGAGGCTGTGGGCCGAGCCCTTGCCGACGTCACCGTAGCCGCAGACCACGGCCACCTTGCCGGCGATCATGACGTCGGTGGCGCGCTTGAGACCATCGGCCAGCGACTCGCGGCAACCATAGAGGTTGTCGAACTTCGACTTGGTGACCGAGTCGTTCACGTTGATGGCCGGAACCAGCAACTTGCCCTGCTCGGCGAACTTGTAGAGGCGATGCACGCCCGTGGTGGTCTCCTCGGAGACACCGCGCCACGCCTGGACGATCTTGGTCCAGATGCCGGGCTTCTCCTGGGCCACGCGCTTGAGGAGGTCCTTGATGACCTGCTCCTCGTGCGAACCACTCTTGCTGTAGACCCACTTGTCACCCTGCTCGAGCTCATAGCCCTTGTGGATGAGGAGGGTCACGTCGCCACCGTCGTCGACGACCAACTCCGGACCTTGGTCACCGGGGTGGAGGACGGCCTTGAGGGTCAGCTCCCAGTACTCCTCCAACGTTTCACCCTTCCAGGCGAACACCGGGGTGCCGGTCACGGCAATGGCCGAGGCGGCATGGTCTTGGGTTGAAAAGATATTGCACGAGGCCCAACGCACCTTGGCGCCGAGGTCCACCAGCGTCTCGATGAGCACCGCCGTCTGGATGGTCATGTGCAGCGAACCG
>CAMATE010000125.1 GCA_945861075.1 Akkermansia muciniphila | reverse complement strand
ACCAACATCGCTGCCGTGAAAGACCAGGGCACCCTGCTCACGGCCGCCCCGGGCGATGCCGAATTCTTCCGCGTTCGCCAAACCGCCCTCGCCGCCTTTGATCCCGCAACCGGCACGACCACAGGTGGTGGTGGCGGTGGTGGCGGAGGAGTACCTCCCGGCGGGGCCACCCTGACCTCGGTGTCACCAAACACCGGCGCGCGAGGCACCTCGGTGTCTCTGACGATGATCTTGGGAGGCATGACCCCGCCCCCGACCCTGGCTCCGACCGCGGCCCTGCTCGGAACGCTCAGCGGCAGCAACGTGCAACGCAATGGCAACACCGTGACCGCGACCTTCACGATCCCGGCCAACGCCCCCAGCGGTTCTCAAACCGTCAGCGTCACCTTCCCAGGCCCTCCCGGCCAAGGCGCGGTCACCTTCTCCCTCGCCAACGCCTTCAGGATTCCTTGAAGGCCATCTGAATCGCTCAGCGTCCCCAAGCACTCCCCCTCCTGAGGCCCTCCGGCTTCAAAGGGGGAGATTTCATTTCCAGGATTCCCGCAACTCGATGGGTCTGCGGCCCTGGTCACGCAGCGTGCGCAGGCTCAGGGCAGCGTGCCGCTTGGCTAAACGGACCCCCTGTTCATCAGTCATGAGCGGGCAGTGGAAAAAATCGGGCTCAGTCCATCCCAGCGCCTGATACAGAAGAATTTGACGCGCGGTGCTCACGAGCAAATCGGCCCCGCGCACCACTTCTGTGATGCCCATGGCGTGGTCATCGGTCACACAGGCCAATTGGTAACTGGGCACGCCGTCAGGTCGCAGGACCACGAAGTCTCCGAAGTCTCGGCCGGAGACCCAGGATTGCGGCCCTTGCCCGCCATCCGTCCAAGACACGATTTGCCCCTCAGGCACCCGGAACCTCCACGACACCGGACGCCCCAGAGGAATCTCCGCCGCCGACCGATGCCGACAGGTGCCCGGATAAATCGGCTCGTCATCCGCCGCATGGGGAGCCGCGACGGCCGACTGGATGTCTTTGCGAGAACACGTGCACGGAAACAGCCACCCGGTGGACCGAAGCACCTCGAAGACGGATTGGTATTCGGTCCGTCGCTCCGACTGGGAATACGGGGCCTGCGGGCCGCCACAATCGGGCCCCTCTTGCCACTGGATCCCGAACCACCGCAAGTCCTCCAGAAAAGCCGTCACGAATTCCGGTCGAACCCGGTCCCGGTCCAGATCTTCGTTGCGAAGGATCAGAGTTCCGCCACGGGCCTTGGCCCGCTCATGAGCCACCCAGAAGGTCCGCGCATGGCCCAAATGCAATTGCCCCGTGGGTGATGGCGCGATTCTTCCGCGATAGGCTGGATTCACAGAGGCCCCCAATCGACGCATCTTCCGAAATCTTAGGCTCCGGCAGTCACCAACCACCAACCTCCGACGGCGAAGGCCACCGCAGAACACGCCCACAGGAGTCCGCGGTACCAGTGACGGGTGTGGAGCGCCCATCGACTGGCCACCTCCCCGAGCAGCGCCGAGAACCCCGCCATGGCCAACACCGTGCCGATGCCGAACGCCGCCAAATAAGCCACCGCCTGCCCCGCATCAGCGAACCCTAGCGAGGGCAGCACTCCGAGAAAATGAGAACTGCCGGCCAATCCGTGCAAAATGCCGATCCCGACGGCCGCATGCCCGTGGCCATGCTCCGGAGACGAAGCCGCCTCTGAAACCGGGTGCGCGTGACTCGGCCCATGAAAATGCACATGCCCGTGGCTGCTTCCGTCATGAGCGTGCTCGTGTGCATGCACCTCAACGCGGAGCGCCTGGCGCACCGTCCAACTCCCCATCGCGATGAGCAGCACTCCGACCAAGCGTTCACTCACCGACGAGACCTGCCCGATGGGCAGTACCGATTTAAAGAGAATTGCCAGCACGCCAATGAGCAGCACGCCCGCCGAATGCCCCAAGCCCCAGCGAATACCCGAGATCCAGGCTCGCCGATGACTGCGGACCGCCAGAGGCGCCACCGCCGCCAGATGGTCTGGCCCCGCCAAGACATGGAGGAACCCAGCCACCAACCCAGAGAGCACCGCCAACATGGTTGCAAGGCTACGGATTCGCCCGCCCACCGCCATGCAAATCCCCCCCCGGGCCTGTTGCCTCAAAACGTTTGACACCCTCTGTGGGGGGCTTGGCGGCAGGGGATCAGCTCGGGAGCTTCCCCATCCGGCAATTCCCGGCGCGTGACCCTGGGTTGAGAACTCCGGGCCACCGCACCCGGCTCAGTGACGGAAATGGCGAGTTCCGGTGAAGACCATGGCCATGCCCCGCTCGTTGGCCGCGCGGATGACCTCCTCATCGCGCACCGAACCACCGGGCTGAATGGCGGCGGTGGCGCCAGCCTGAGCCGCAGCGATCAACCCATCCGCGAACGGGAAGAACGCATCCGAACACACCACACTGCCCTTCAAGTCGAGGCCCGCCTCGCCGGCCTTCCAGACGGCGATGCGGCTCGAGTCCACCCGGCTCATCTGACCCGCCCCCACACCCAGCGTGGTCTGGGCACCGCAGTACAGAATGGCGTTCGACTTGAGGTGCTTCACCACGCGCCACCCGAAGAGCATGGCCTCGAGTTCTGCCGGCGACGGCGCCCGCTGCGTGACCACCTTGAGGTCGGCCTCGGTGGTGATCTTCAAATCGCGCTGCTGCCACAAGTACGACTCGGCGCCCACGCTGCGCAGGTCATGCGATCCAGCGGCGACCGGCGAGCGCCGCATCTTCAGGAGGCGCAAGTTCTTCTTCTGACGCAAGAGGTCCAAAGCATCAGCCTCGAACTCCGGAGCGATGATCACCTCGCTGAAGATCTCAGCGATGGCCTTGGCGCAGGCCAGATCCAGCGGACGGTTCACCGCGATGATCCCGCCGAAGGGTGCCTGCCGGTCCGTGGCAAAAGCCCGCTGCCAAGCCTCCTGGAGATCGGCTCCGCGGCCCACGCCGCAGGGGTTGGTGTGCTTGAGAATGGCCAGCGTTGGCAACTGACCTTCGAACTCCGTGATCAAGGCCGCGGCGGCCGTCAGGTCGAGGATGTTGTTGTACGACAACTCCTTGCCATGCAGTTGCTGGAAATACTCCTGAAACTTGCCGTAGAGCGCCGCCTTTTGATGCGGGTTCTCACCGTAGCGGAGCGGCTGGGCCAGCGGCGCACTAATGGCCAAGGCCGGCAACACCGCGTCTGGGCCGGAAAACTCCCGGGTCAAATGGGCGGCGATGGCCGCATCGTAAGCCGCCGTGCGGGCGAACACCTTGGCGGCCAACGTACGGCGCAACTCCAGCGTGGTCTCGCCGGCGGCGGCCACTTGTTCAGAGACAACCGCGTAATCGGCCGGATCCACCACCACCGTCACGCTGTCGTGGTTCTTGGCGGCGCTGCGGAGCATCGAAGGACCGCCGATGTCGATGTTCTCAATGGCGTCATGCAAGTGAACCCCGGGCTTGGCCACCGTCGCCTCGAAGGGGTAGAGGTTCACCACCACCAAATCGATGGGCAGGATGCCGTGCTCGCGCACCGTGGCCTCGTGGACCGGGTTGCCACGCAAGTAGAGCAATCCGCCGTGGACCCGCGGGTGCAACGTCTTCACCCGACCATCGAGCATCTCCGGGAAACCGGTGTGCTCGGAGATGTCGCGCACCGGCAAGCCGGCATCACGGATCGCCTGGGCGGTTCCACCGGTGGAGAGCAGTTCCACGCCGGCCGCCACGAGAGTGCGGGCGAAGGGGACGAGTCCGGATTTGTCGGAGACGGAAAGCAGAGCACGCTGAATACGAGACATACGAGAGCGGCGTAGCGTGGCGGACAGACACGGGCCGTCAACGCTGCACAGCGACCATCACGGGCACCGTGATCGTCAGGGGGTAAAGGTTCTCCGAAGCGGCGCCCCGCTCAGCGGAGTATCTCGAGAGCCAGCGAGAAAATCCGTTCACGATTCTTGCTGGCCACCACACTGAAACCCTGGATTTGGGCCGACTCGTAGGCGGCCGCCAATGGCAGCGAATTCTTGAGCACCGGCAACCCCAGATCGCGCCCCATCTCCTCCTCGTTCTGACCACCGACCAAGGTGCGTCGACGCACCTTATTGAAGAGGATCATGGCCCGAGCAGTCGGTGACATGAAGCACTTGACCGACTCGACCATGGGAATCGACGCCTGCGTGCTGAACAAGGATTTCTCAGCGACAATCACCAAACGGTCACTGCGTGAAATCAGGTCCCGGAAAAAAGGATCGGGGCTGCTCGCTGAAACATCGATACGACCCGGAGTGTCGCAGATGATCACATCCGGAGAAACCCCTTCAGGCAAAGGCGCCAACTTGCCCACGTGAGAAACCCACATGGCCAGCGACCCCTGCGGATCCATGTCTTCGAATTGCACCTGATAGCCGGCCGACTGGAGAGCGGCACCGACCAGAATGGAGCAAGTCGATTTGCCTACTCCACCCTTCTGATTGAGAAAGCTGATGCGTACGGCCATCGGAGGGAATGTGATGTCGGTTGGCCGTGGCGGGTTGCCGTGCGGCGTGGCCCAATGCCGGACTTCAGATGTAGTCCAACAGGCTGATCCTCAGGATCTTACCGGCCGACTGGAGTGCCGCCGAGTAGGCCGCCTGAAGTTGATTGAGCTCCACGAGCGTCTGAGCCAAATCAGCGTCGCTCTCCTGAGAGATCAGTTGATTGACTGAGATCGACTCCGAAGAATTTTGCTTGGCCACTGCTTCCAATCGCGCCTGGGCGGCTCCTAATGCAGCAAAGCTCTCGATGTAACCGCTCTCGTCCTTGACCAACGAAGCACTGATATCAGGGATTGCTGTCTTATCGCCCTTCTTCAGCGAATCCCGCAAGGCGATCAGGTGACCGAAAACATCGATTCCAGCCCGTTCGTCCTTCAACAACCCTCGCGGACCGCTGGAAGACTCGTTGGCTCCCGGAACGTCTATGGAGAAGGACACGCCCGAAGCAATGTCCATCTGACGAACTTTGCTGTTCCCCTTGTAAGCCACCGAAGTGATTTTGCCATCGGCATCGCGAACAGCCTCAAACGCTACATCTACCCCGGAGGTACCACCAAACAACGACTCACTGTCATGCTTGCTGTTAGCCAGCGCGATAGAATTCTCCAGCAACTGGTCAACTTCGGAAGAATAGGCAGCGTAATCATCCGCGGTGCGGATACTGTTGGCCATGGTAGCCAACTCCGATGCCCGATCGGTCATCTTCTTCAGCTGAGAAGTCGCGGAATAAATCGCCTGAGAGCGGGTCTGAAGCTTGGATACATTATCCGAATACTGGCCCAGCTTCTGAAAATCCCCCTGTAACTGAAGAACGTTCAGGAATGCGCTCGGGTCATCCTCGGCATTGCGGATCCGCTGCCCCGTAGAGGCCTGTGTCTGCAGTCGAGCCTGCCGCACCGTCAACTCATTGACGGTCCGTCCCAACTCATCAGGGAAGCTGGACTGGGCTACACGCATGGAACCGGAATACTTACAGCTTTCAATCCGGGCAAATCATTTTTTTCTTAAGTTTTCTTTTTTACAGCCACTACCAACCTTCCCTCAGGCGACATCAGTCCGTCCGAACCAAAGAACCCCCGATAATCTCTCGAAACAACCCCGGATAATCGCCCGGAAAACCGACTTTTCATATCGCCCGATCAACCGAAGCTTGAGATCGGACACCTAGCACGCCTTCATCCTCCGCATGCACGGCAAAAAGAAATTGAGACTCGGGGTCCTGGGTTCGGGCAAAGGATCCAACTTCGTGGCGATCGCACAGGCGATACACGACGGCTCCATGGCAGCCGAGGTGGGGCTTGTCCTCACCGACGTGGGCAATGCGGGCATTTTGCAGCATGCCCAGGAGCGCGGCATCCCGGCGCGATTCATTCCGCCTGGAGCCTTCCGCACGAAACTCGACCCGACCGCCGAGGCAACCTTCATCCAGGCATTGCAAGACGCGCAGGTCGATCTGGTGGTCCTGGCCGGATTCATGCGCATCCTCAAAGGGGACTTCCTGCGCGCCTTCGAGGGCCGCGTGGTCAACATCCACCCGTCGTTGCTGCCCTCCTTCCCAGGCTTGGAGGCCTGGAAACAAGCCCTGAATTATGGGGTCAAGGTCACCGGCTGCACCGTGCATTGGGTGGATCAAGGCGTGGACACCGGCCCCATCCTGGCCCAACAGGCCGTCCCCGTGCTCGAAGGAGACACTGTCGCCTCATTGCACCAGCGCATCCAAGAAGCGGAACGGGCCCTGTACCCCGAAACCTTGGCCCGACTGGCGGACGGTGCGTGGCCCGTCAAGGCTCGTGCCCTTCCAAACCCCTAGCCCACCGAAGCGGGTCTTTCCAAAGGCTCGTCCCGATTTCCTGATTCAAGATCCCTGACACCCCTCCCATGACACTGCGTCGCTTTCTCCTTCGGGGCGTTTACATCCTGGCCGGCCTGATCCTGATCCTGACGGCTTTGGCGGGCGGGCTGTGGCTCTACTTCCATCCCACGCTGGCCTCAATCCAGCGGGTGGCCTACGGACAACGCCATGGCCATGAGCTTTCTTATGACGTGGTGCAGCCTGAGAATCCGAACGGCCTCGGCGTATTATTGATGGTGAGCGGAGGGTGGAAATCCGGCACCAACAGCTTCCGACCTTGGATGACCGCCCCCCTACTGCGCCGGGGGTATACCGTCTTGGCCGTCTATCACGTGTCTCAACCGGAGGCCACGGTGGCCGAGATCTTCGAGGACGTGAGTCGGGCGGTCCGACACATCCGACATCATGCTCGAGACCACGGCATCGACACGAAGCGATTGGGTGTCACTGGCGGCAGCGCGGGCGGCCACTTGAGTCTGCTGCTGGCCACCCGCGGCGGCCCCGGCCCTGCCAACACTCCGGACCCCGTCGACCGGGAAAGCTGCGCCGTCCAGGCGGTGGCCATCTTCTATCCCGTCACCGATTTGCTGAACCTCGGAGATTCGACCGAGAACTTGCACGATGGCGGTCCGCCCAAGAGTTTCGTCCAAGCTTTCCGTCCCCAACCAAGCGGCCCAACCAACTGGGTGGACATCGGCAAGCCCCTCTCCCCGCTCTTCCATCTGCACCCTCAGACGCCACCAACCCTCATCTACCACGGTGACGCCGACACGCTTGTTCCGCTGGACCAATCCCAGCGCTACCAGGCCCGCGCTCGGGAAATCGGACGCACCGTGGAACTCGTCGTTCATCCCGGAGGCAAACACGGCTGGCTCACCATGCTCTGGGACATCCACCACTTTGCCGACTGGTTCGACCAACACCTGAGCCGCCTAGAAAATCCATCCTTGGCACTCCGCTCCGGGCTGGGCTTGATGAACCCTCAGCATGGCGAACTCCCCGATCCCCGCCGCTAGCGGCCCCTCATCCCGACTGGCCAGCCTCGATGCATTGCGCGGCTTCGACTTGTTCTGGATATGCGGTGCCGACGCCTTCGGTCAGGCATTCCTGAAGGCCGCCAACGGACCCGTCAGCCACGCCATCGCCGACCAATTGGAGCACGTGGCCTGGCAAGGCTTCCGCTTCTACGACCTCATTTTCCCGCTCTTCATCTTCATCAGCGGAATCTCCATCGTTCTTTCGCGCAGCGCCAAACCGGAGGCCGGTGATCGGAGCCAAGCCTTCCTGAGCATCCTGAAGCGTGGGGTTCTCCTCTACCTGCTCGGGGTATTCTTCTATCGGAGCTATCCCGGCTGGGAGAACGACATCCGCTACCTCGGCGTCTTGCAGCGCATCGCCCTGTGTTATTTTTCGGCCGCCACTCTGCATTTGTTCCTGAGCCCCCGGGCTTTGCGCATTACCGTCGTCGCAATCCTCTTGGGTTACTGGGGCCTCATGACCCTCGTGCCGGTGCCCGGGGTCGGCCCGGCCAATCTCCAACCGGACACCAATCTGGCCCATTGGGTGGATGCCCAGTTCCTCGGCGGCAAGAAGTGGAACGGGGCCCATGATCCGGAGGGGCTCCTGAGCACCGTGCCGGCCATTGCCTCCTGCCTCCTCGGCGTGCTCGCTGGACTGTTCCTCAAGGATCCCTCCCGCAGCGCAACCCAGCGATTGAAGGGGCTCACGATGGCCGGCGTGGCCTTGCTGGCCACGGGGCATGTGTGGGGACTGGCCTTTCCGATCATCAAGGGCTTGTGGACTTCCTCGTATGTCTGCGTCGCGGGCGGTTGGAGTTGCCTGCTCCTGGCGCTCTTCTACGGACTCATCGATGTAAAAGGGTGGTCCGGTTGGGCCAAGCCCTTCACTTGGATTGGCATGAACTCCATCGCCGTCTACCTGGCCTCGAACTTGGCTGATTTCGGAAAACTGGCCAAGCGCCTGACCGGCGGCGAAGTCACCCTCTTCCTGGATGGACTGCATCCGGGAACGGCGGGCGTGGTCACCGCCTTTGTGTCCGTCGGGTTCTGCGTCTGGTTGGCTTGGCTCCTCCACAGCCGACGGATTTTTCTGCGGGTCTAAACCCAACCTCGGAACGCATCGCCTCCTGCATCTCCTTTTCTTGTCATGTCCTCCGCCCAGAATCCCTCATCGACAACGGCCACACCACCGTCCGAGCGCCTCATGTCCCTCGATGCCCTCCGGGGATTCGACATGTTCTGGATCGTCGGCGGTGCCGGCATCTTGCGGGCGTTGGAAAAGTTCAGCGGGTCCCCATTCCTGAGCGCCATCCGCCAGCAACTCACCCACGTGGAATGGGCCGGCTTTCGCTTCTACGACCTAATCTTCCCGCTCTTCGTCTTCATCGCGGGCGTGTCGTTGACCTTTTCCACCGGCAAGGCGGTGGAGAAGATCGGCAAGGCCGGAGCGGTCAAACGCCTGCTCTCCCGAGGCCTCCTGCTGTTCCTGGTGGGCGTGTTCTACTCCGGCGGGCTTTCTCAAGGATTGGAGGGCGTGCGCTGGCTCGGAGTTCTCAACCGCATCGCGCTGGCCTCCACGGCCGCGGGCATCCTGCTGGTGTTCCTGCCGGTCCGAGCGCTCTTGGGGGTTTGTGCCAGTATTTTGCTCGGCTACTGGGCCCTCTTCGCCTGGGTGCCCATCCGGGCCATCCCACTGACTCCGACCTCGGTGCAGGAAGGCATGGCCCGCACGGGAGCCACCAATGCCCAACAGCTTTACTGGAGCACCACCCAGCGGGTGTCCGGGCAATATGAACCCGGCCTCAACGTGGTGAACCACTTCGACTTCGAGCACCTTCCCGGAAAGAAGTACGACACTTACTACGATCCCGAGGGCATCCTCAGCACCATTCCAGCAATCGCCACCTGCCTCCTCGGAGTGTTCGCCGGCACCTTGCTTCGACAAGTCTCGCTCAAGCCGAGCCAACGCTCCCTCCGACTCATCCTGGCGGGTCTGGGCTGCCTCGCCGTTGGATGGCTTTGGAACGGATCCTTCCCCATCGTGAAAAAGCTGTGGAGTTCCTCCTTCGTCTTGTTTGCCGGCGGATGGAGTTTCCTGCTCTTGGCCGGATTCTATCAGGTGGTCGATGGCTGGGGAAAACAACGGTGGTGCCAACCCTTTGTCTGGATCGGCACCAACCCCATCACCCTCTACCTGCTCTCCAGTTTCGTGGGATACGGCGCGGTGGCCGGACGGTTCTTGTCTCCGGAACTACGGGCCCGACTCGGCACGACGGGAGAGGTGCTTCAGGCCGCCGGTGGGTTGCTGGTGCTCTTCCTCTTCGCCCGCGCCCTGCA
>CAMATE010000124.1 GCA_945861075.1 Akkermansia muciniphila | reverse complement strand
TGGAGTTCTCCGGATGCAGTGCCGCATGGTCGGCATTGAAATCACGCAACGCATCCAGCACCCGGCGCTGAGTGCCCGCTCCCATCCCGGTCGGACGTTGGAGGTCCAGGATGGGATCTCCCGCCGAACGCAGCACCGTCCCCTGATATGTCGCCGGCATGTAACCGCTGGCCCAGTTCTTGGCCCCGGAGATCGGTCCTCCGATGGGATCGAGCATCACGGCGAAGCCCGGTAAGTTCTCGCTCGCGCTGCCCAGTCCATAGTTCACCCAAGAACCCAGGCACGGGCTGCCCGAAAGGATCTTGCCCGTGTTCATTTGCAGCATCGCCGACCCGTGAATGGGCGAGTCGGCCGTCAGCGAGTGCAGGAAGGCAATGTCGTCGACGCAGCCACCGATGTGCGGGAAAAGATCGCTGACCCATTTTCCACTTTGTCCATAGCGCTTGAAGTCCCACTTGGTGCCCACCACGCGCCCCTCGTTGCGCTTGCCGCCGCGGCCGAAGGTCTTCACCGCGATGGTCTTGCCGTCCAGGGCGTTGAGCTTCGGCTTGTGGTCGAAGGTGTCGATATGGCTCGGGCCGCCATACATGAAGAGAAAGATGACGCTCTTGGCCTTGGCCGGATAATGCGGGCGCCGGGCCTTCAGGGGATTGGTATCCTTGCCCGTTGAAGCACCGGAACTGGCCTGAAGCTTGGACCCCTCCAACGCCATCAAGCCAGCCAAGGCTGTGCCCGTGAAGCCCGCGCCCGCTTGCCAGAGGAATTCACGCCGGGTGCGTCGACAGAAAGGCCCCGATTTTCCTGAGGGATTCGGTGAAAGCGGCGTCATTCGAGGTAAAGGAATTCGTTGAGGTTGAAGGCCAGCAGACAAAACGCATCCAGCGCTGCCGTCGCGCCCAGTCCTTCCTCAGAAGTCAGGGATTGGAGCAAGGCCACGCTCTGCGAAATCTCCCGGTCGGAAGGTGGCCGCGATGTGACCCGGTGCAAAACCCGTCGCACTTGCTCCCGGGGCTCGCTCCCGATCTCGGCGCGAATGCGATCGGCCAAAATACGAGCCTGTTCGTTGAAGAAGGCTCCATTGAGCATCCCCAGCGCCTGAGTCGGCTGGGTCGTGGCGAACCGCACCGGAGTGGACCGGTCGGTCTCCGCCAAATCGAACGACAGCAACACCGGTGAAAGCAGCGAGCGCTTCACATGGATGTAAATGCTCCGACGCGCCTGTTCTACTTTGGGAGAATCGCCCCACCCCTTTCCGGGCACGGATTGGCTGGCGAGCACTTCCTTGGGCAAGGCCACATACATCCCGGGCCCGTACATCCTCGGATTGCCTAAGCCACCCACCCACAGCACCGAGTCGCGGATTTCCTCGGCGGTCAACCGGCGCATTTCAAATCGGGAGAACAAGTCGTTCGCCGGATCCGCTTTCAGGGCTTCGGCCGTCGGCGTGGCGGAGGCTTGATAGGACTGCGAGGTCAGGATCAAACGGTGCAACCGCTTGAGACTCCAGCCGTCCTGAACGAAATGCCCGGCCAACCAATCGAGCAGTTCGGGATGCGTGGGAAGGCTTCCTTGGATTCCGAAGTCGCTCGGCGTGCGCACCAAACCGCGGCCGAAGTGATGCTGGAACACCCGATTGACGATCACCCGTGCGGTGAGCGGGTTGTCGGGCGCAGCGATCCAGTCGGCCAAGGCCCGGCGTCGACCGGAGGACCGCCCAGAAGCCGGCGGTGCGATGACCGGAGACGACGAGCCCAACACCGAAAGGAAGCCTGGCTCCACCGCCTCGCCCGGGCTCGCGGGATTGCCGCGTCGCAGGAGGTGGGTCACCGGAGCGACAGTCCCGGGCTCGGTCACAGCCAGGGCTTTGGCTTGTTTCTCACGGGGCAGCGGCACCTCATCGGTCGCCCCGCCATTGCGGTACGGGTGGATGTTCCTGAAAAACGACAGCAGCGCGTAGTAATCGCGTTGGGAGATGGGATCGATCTTGTGGTCGTGGCAGCGGGCGCAATCCACGGTGAGCCCCAGGAAGACTTGGCCCGTGGTGGCGACCAGATCATCAAGTTGATCGTAGAGCGCGAGTTCCCGGTCGGCCGGATCGTTGTCCCAAATCCCCAGACGGTAATAACCGGTGGCGATCAAACCCTCGGCGCCGCCGTCGGGCAGTTCGTCGCCGGCCAATTGTTCCCGAATGAACCGGTCGTAGGGTTTGTCGGCGTTGAAGGCGCGGATGACGTAGTCGCGGTACCGCCAGGCGTGGGGCTTGGCCTCGTCGGTCTCGTAACTGTTGGTCTCAGCGAAGCGCACTAGGTCGAGCCAATGACGCCCCCACTTCTCGCCGTAATGGGGCGATTCGAGCAGGCGATCGATCAGATGCTCCCAGGCCTGCGGCGATGCATCGTGAACGAAGGCCTCAACTTGCTCGAGCGTCGGCGGCAACCCCGTGAGGTCGTAGGTCACCCGCCGGATCAATGCCCGTCGGCTGGCTGCCTTCGGGATGGGCAGCCCCTTGTCACGCAACCGCTGAGCAATGAATGCGTCGATGGGATTCGCCGGGGCATCACTCGGATCGGCAGCGAGGTGAACCGGGGGCACCTGCTTTCGTATTGCCTGAAAGGCCCAATGCGAGCGCCTGGGATCCCGTGACGGAACGGTGTTCGAAGAACCGGCCAAAGCCCCAGCCGAAACCGTGACCACCGCCTCTGCGGCACCGCTGTTCAGCGTCGCCGCAAGCCCCACCGCCATCGTGGCAAAGTGGGCCCTC
Source organism: Akkermansia muciniphila (assembly GCA_945861075.1). Taxonomy (GTDB): domain Bacteria; phylum Verrucomicrobiota; class Verrucomicrobiia; order Limisphaerales; family UBA9464; genus SXXZ01. The sequence continues at coordinate 7,064 of CAMATE010000124.1, read as the reverse complement.
AATCGGTTCCAACTCGACGGCAGCCAGGCCATGGATACCCGGCTCACTTGCGCGGCGGCAACACGGCCACGACGGGCGTGGAATTGCCGAAGCGGGTGAAGTCCTTCCAGGTCCAGACCACCTTCTTGTCGCGGGTCACCTCGATGAACTGGGGATTCTCCGGGCCGGCGTGGCAGTTGCCGATGAGTGTGTTGCCATTGGGCAGGCGATCCACACAAGTGATCCAAGCCAGCGTGATGCCAGGGAGGTCGTTCTGATTGACCTGCCACACGATCTTACCGGAGCGATCCACCTCGAGAACGCTGTGGTTGTTGCCGCCGCCGATGAGGGTGTTGCCATTGGACAGACGAATGGCGCTGTAGGCCTGATTGCCCCAAGCCTCGGGACCGTGGCCGCCCTTGCGCTCCTTGCCGAAGAGGGGGATGTCGTACTGCCAGACGATCTTGCCCTTCGCATCGTATTCCCGGATGCGACCATCGGCCTCGTGGGCCACCAGGTAATTGCCATTGGCGATCTTACGAACGCGGCGCGTGTCGGAGTGCGCATTCGGGTGATCGACTTGCAGCTTCACCTCGCGTTGAACCTTGCCGTTGCGATCCACTTCAATGATCCGGGCCGGGCCGGACTCGGCGATCATCGTCAGGCCATTCTCAACGCGCTGAAAGGCATGCACCTCCACCGGTTTGCCGGGGTTGGCCTTCGCCGCGTCGTATTCCCAGACCACCTTCTTGTCGCGATTGACCTCCTGAACCTTGGTCCAGCCTTGCTGCATGAGCACGTTGCCATTGGGCAACACGTGCGCATCGTGGATGGCGGTCACCGGAATTTCCCACTCAAAGGAACCATCGGGAGCGATGATCGCCAATCGCCGGGTGGAATCATCGGCGGCGAGAATGCGGCGACCGGGCCCTGACACTTCGAGGGCCTGCAGCGCGAGCGTAGCGGTGGCAGCGAGAACTCCGGCCATCACGGCCAGACGGGATCCAGTGCGGGAGATGGGGATCATGTTGGGGAAAGTTTGCTCCGAAAGGTACGCTCACGGAACGAGCGCTGTCGAGGGAACCCCACCGACAACGACACCAAACAGCGTCCTTCGGATTTACATGGGGAAATACCCCATCGAATCAACCCAGTGTGCCCACTTGTTCCAAGGCACGTTCCAACTCCGACACGCGGAGTGGTTTGGCCAAGAACTGGTCGAAGCCGGCTTGCATGGCCTGCCGACGGTCTTCTTCGAGGGCGCTGGCCGTGAGGGCGATGAGGTGGGTGCGGGCACCGGGCCGGGCTGTTCCAGATCGAGCCGAAGCTGAAGTCACCACCGAGGCGGCCTCCAATTCACGCAGACGGCTGGCCAATTCCAGGCCACTCATTTTCGGCAATTGCAAATCGAGAAGGACCGCATCGAAACGAGTCCCCAAAATCCAATCGGACAGCATGGCCTCGGCCGTATCGACCGTCTTGACCTCGTACCCGGCGCGCGCGAGCAGGATACGAATGAACTTCTGGCTGGTCGGATCATCGTCCACCACCAGCAACCGCAGCGCTCGAATGGGCTTCGGAGCCTGGGGCACCGTTCCCCCGCCCGCGGATGACCCGGGCCGCGCCTCCACCGTGGGGAACACGAGATCCATGGCGATTTGCGTGCCCTGGTCGGGACGACTGCGGACCCCGATTTGCCCCCCCATCAACTGGATCAACTGACGGGAAATGGCCAACCCGAGGCCGGTGCCACCCGAAAACCGGCGTTGGCTCTGGTTCTCCGCCTGATAATAGGCCTGAAACAGGCGTTCTTGGGTCTCGGAATCCATGCCGATCCCGGTGTCATCCACTTCGATCCGCACGCCGACCAAGGAGACATCACGACTGGTCAGCTGCACCGACACCTGGATCATCCCCTTGTGCGTGAACTTGATGGCATTGGAGACCAAATTGGAAACCACTTGAGCCAGTCGGTCGGCATCGCCTTTCACCCGTTCGGGCAACTGAGGGTCCAACCGAACCTCCAGCATCAACTTCTTTTCTTCCGCCAAGGGGGCAAAGAGCTTGGCCACGCGCTGCAAGACCTCCCGCAGTTCAAACTCTTCGGACAGCAACCGCATCTTGCCTGACTCGATCTTGGAATAGTCGAGGCTGTCGTTGAGGACATTGAGCAAGGTTCCAGCGCTGGAACGGAGAGTATCCAACCAGTCGCGCTGTTCGGCGTTGAGCGGACTCTTTTCCAGGAGCTGAAGCATTCCCAGCACCCCATTCAGCGGGGTGCGAATCTCGTGGCTCAACTGGGCCAAGAACATCCCCTTGGATCGTTCCGATTTCTCAGCGCGCCGCAGCTTTTCGGTCAACTCCTGCGTGCGCTCCAACACCTGATTCTCGACCGACTGCCGCACACGGACGAGATCCGAGGTCGTTTGGTCCATCTGCTGGTGGGTCGCATCGACATCGGCCAGGTCGCGGACGATCCGACGCCGCACAGTCAGGAGTGAGTCATGGATATCCCGCAATTCATCCGGGGCCAAGCGGTCTTGGGTTAAAACACTATCCACGCCCTCCCCGGTATGGAGAGATCGCAGGCGTCGGGGCAGCGCATCGAGGGGTCCAGCCCATCGGGCCGACAACCAGGAAGCCAAAGCCAGAGCGACGGCCACCAAAACCAGCGATGCCACCAGCAACCACACCCGACCACGACCGTTCTCGACCGAGGCGTTTTGGAGAGTGCGATCCAACCAAGGGCCGAAAACCAGGGTGGGCATGAGCGCGAACAGGAGGAAGGCCACCGTCAGGCTCGAGCGGAAAGAGAGCGGATTGCGCAACTGAGGCCAAAGACCCCATCGAAACATCACCCGCTGCCACCGAGTGCGAGGAGCCGGGTAGGGTCCGGAACGGGATTCCGCAGTCCGGACAGAAACGGGTTTGGCAGCAGAAAGCGGTTCGCGAATTTCAGACATGGGCATCGGCCGCGGGGCCAATGGGGTGTATCGGCTTCCCTACCCCAAAGCTTGAGGCCCAGTTATGGGCTACCGAGAAGACTCCAATACCGCGCCCGCCGGAAACAGTCCGGTTCGTGGCCCCGGTCAACCCGCCACGCTGCAACGGGTCTCCTGAGCGGAATGCGTCCGACCGTGCTTGAACGGTTCCCGCATCCGAAGGCCCAGCGCCTTGAGCAACTCGGCATCCCGATCATAGCTCGGCGACGGCACGGCCTTGGTGAGCATGAATTCGGTCTCGCTGCTGAAGATGGAATTGGCTCCGGCCATGAAACACAGGGCTTGGGCCGTGTCGTCGAGTTTGACCCGACCGGCGGTCAGGCGGACATCCGAGCGCGGCAGGACGATGCGCGCCGTGGCGATCATGCGAATCACATCCCAGACCGGCACATCCGGGTTCTCCGCCATGGGCGTGCCGGCGACCTTGCTCAGGATATTGATGGGCACCGACTCCGGGTGCGGCTCGATTTGGAGGAGCGTCTGCAGCATCTTCAGACGATCATCCACCGTCTCGCCCAGGCCGATGATGCCGCCCGAGCACAGGGTCACATTGGTCTTGCGGACCTCTTCGAGCGTCTTCAACCGATCCGCATAAGTGCGGGTGGTGATGATGGTCTCGTAGAACTCGGCCGAGGAATCGACGTTGTGGTTGTAGGCGTAAAGCCCTGCCTCTTCGAGGCGTTTGGCCTGATGCTCACTGAGCATGCCCAGCGTGCAGCAAACCTCCATCCCGAGGTCGGTGACCCCGCGGACCATGTCCAGAACGCGGTCAAATTGGGCGTTGTCTTTCACCTCACGCCACGCCGCCCCGAGGCACACGCGGGAAACCCCGGCCTGCTTGGCGCGGTTGGCGATTTCCACCACCTTTTCCTTTTCCATGAGGCGCTCCGGGCTGACCCCGGTGGAATACCGGGAAGACTGGGCGCAGTAGGAGCAGTCTTCGGGACAAGCTCCGGTCTTGATGGAGATGAGTTTGCTGACCTGCATCTCGGCCGGATCGTGGAACTTCCGATGCACGCTGGCCGCACGGAACACCAGTTCCATCAACGGTGTGTCGTACAGTTCGCGGAGGGTCTCGAGGCTCCAGTCGTGTCGGATATCGGCGGTCATACAAGGCCGGTTAGCGAGATCGCCAACCGTGAGTCTATTGTGGTCGGGGCAACCCCGGCTTGTAAACCCAAGGTTGTCGGCAGATTGACGGCGTTAAGTTGGGTTTCAGGTTTCGAAAAACAAGGAGCCACCCGCACCGATCCTCCCCTGCCCCTTACGACACGGACTCGCTACGCAAGACCTCCAGCGGAGACTGCTGGGTGATCCCTCGACTGGAAAACAAGCCCACCACCACAGTCAAGGTGGTCACGATGACCACGGCGCCCAAAAGAATGAGGGGTGACGCGGTAAACGGGGTCCGGAAGCCGAATCGAGCCAGAGCCCAGGCAGCGGCGCAGGCCAGCAGGGTTCCGGTCAAGGCCCCCATCACTCCCAAACAGGCGTACTCAGCCAGCAGCGCCTGCTGCAATTGGCGTCGGCTGGCACCCAAGGTCCGCAGCAAGACCATCTCGCGGACTCGCTGCCAGCGGCCGGTGAGGATCGCTCCGGCCATCACCACCAGACCGGTCACCACCGTGAAAAGGGCCATGAAGCGGATGCCATATCCCGCTTGGGTGACCACGCGGTCCAAGGTCTCCAACACGAGGGTTAGGTCGATGGTGGAGACATTGGGAAATCGGGCCACCAGGGATCGTTGAAGCCGGGCCGAGGCGGCCGCATCCGCGACCCGCGTCGCCAAGACGGTCATGGCCGGAGCCGATTCCAAAACGCCTTCGGGGAAGACCACGAAGAAATTGGGCCGAACCTGTTTCCAATCCACCTCCCGAAGGCCCGCCACACGGGTTTCCATGGGCACTCCCTGAACGTCGAAGGTGATCGCATCTCCAACGTTCAGGCCGAGATCCCGGGCGATGCCCGACTCCACGGTGATGGGCACCGGGCCCTCGGCTTCGGTGGCTTTCGACACAAAACGGCCGGTGATCAACCGCTCTGATTCGACCAACTTGCCGCGGAAAGTGGACCGATACTCCCGCCGCAAGGTCCATCCGGGGATGGGGCTATTGGTCTCAGACAGAAGGCTGTCCGCAGTCCGTCCCCTCAGGGAGGCGATGCGCATCGTCACGATGGGAGCCATGTCGAGCACTGGGAAACCCTCGGCCCGAACCGTCGCGATCACGTCCTCGCGTTGATCGGCCTGAATATCGAAGAGAATGGCGTTGGGTTGCTGCAAGCGGTCGGCGGGAAACAACTGGGTCAACAGCACATCCCGGGTCAACTGGAGGGTGACGAGCAGGAAGGTTCCCAGACCCACCGAAGTCAGCACCAGCAGTGTGCGATTGCCGGGCCGATGAAGACTGGCCAGGCCCTGACGCACCGCAAAGGGCCAGGAGGCAGGGGTCCATTTCCGGACCATCCAAGTCAGCATTCGGGCCACTCCAGCCAAGGCTCCAAAGGCCGCCAGCAATCCGGCTACCGTGGCCAATCCTTCCCACGGCTTACGGGCTTGGACGGTGGCAAAGAGACTCAGACCCACCAGAATGGCCAGACCGATCCGAATCCTCCAGCGCCGGTCGGAGGTGTCGCCTCGCGAATAGTCAGCCCGGATCACACTCAATGGCGAAACCGATCGAACGACACCCAATGGCAACAGTGTGAAGGCTAGACTCACCGAGAAGCCCGCCAAGGCCGCCACCAGCGCCGGCAGCAACTGGAACTGCGCCTCGAAGGTGACCGGGAGCCAACCCTGAAGGAGTCGGGGAATTAGCGGTTGCACCAGTCCGCCCATGACCAAGCCCACGGCGGTGCCCACGGTGGTCAGAGCCAAACCTTGGGCGAGGTAAATGGCCGACGTGGCATCGATCCCTGCCCCAAGACATCGAAGGATCGCCGCATTCGCCAATTTGGACCCCACATGCACTTGAAGAGCGCTGGCGATCCCGATGGATCCCAGAATTAATGCAACTGCCGCCACCAAATTGAGAAACCGGTTCAAGTTCTGGAGCGTTCGACCCAGGTCCTGTTTGCGCTTGTCGACCGTGTCGGCCTCCAGACGCAGTCCGGGCAACTCGGTTCGATGAGTGGCGGACCATTGCTCGACCGCAGCGGCATCGGGCCACCGAAACATCATTCGGTACCGCGCCAGACTGGCCACCCCCAGCAAACCCGTCTCCGTCAACCGGGAGGCCGGCAAGTAAGCCCGAGGTGCCAGAGTGGAGAACGCAACGGTGTCGCCGGGCACCCGCACCAGTGATCCAAGAATCCGGGTCTTCCAACGGCCAATATGGACTGGATCGCCCACCTTCAGTCCAAACTGGAACAACACGCTCGAATCCAGGATCACTCCGTCACCGCGGCGCAATGCTTCCAGCGCTGAGGGTGGCTGGCACTCCAGTTGACCATAGAACGGGAACTCACCTTCCAACGCCCTCGCATTGACCAACCGGGTGGCATTGGTCAGCGCGGGAAATACCGCCATGGTGGAAAAGCTCGTTTCGCGGGCCCTCTCCAAGGCGGGCACCGACCGGGCCAACGCCTCCGCCTCCGGTGAGAAGGGCTGTCGCGAGGCCAACACCAGATCCGCACCCAACAAGGTTTTGGCCTGAGCCTCTATCGCCTCACGCAAGGTCGCTGACAACGATCCAACCGCCGCCAAGGCCGCCACTCCCAGCGAGATCGACAGGGAAAACCAAATCAGCCGAACCCGTGAGGTACGGGACTCCCGCCAGGCCATTCGCCAAGTCCACCGATGAAACAGAGCCCGAATCACCCGGACAAAATAGTCTCAACGCATCGGGAGGCGAGCCCCTCTCTCGGGAATCTGCATCCGGGATGTCCATGGAGCCAAGAACCCGATACCTTGCACCCCGTTCGTCTGAGGATCCTTCATGCAAATTCGCTCCGCTCAATTCGTGATCAGCGCCACCGACCTGGATGGATGCCCGGACCCTGACGTCCCGGAATTCGCCTTCATCGGGCGTTCCAACGTAGGCAAGTCCTCGCTCATCAACCGCCTCACTGGACAGGCTGGCCTCG
>CAMATE010000123.1 GCA_945861075.1 Akkermansia muciniphila | reverse complement strand
GAAGCGCTACGGACTCCTGCCAAAGCGGCCGTCCAGAACCTCGGCCCCGACGACGCCGAAGACTTCCACCAACCCGCCTGCCAACCCCGCACCGGGCCAGTGACCCGGGCGGATCAGCGCGTCGATTCGTTGAAGTACACCTTCAGGTTATGGGTGGACCGGCCCGACGCGACGATGTCCAGGCGGCCATCGCCGTCGAGGTCGGCGAGCGTGAGGTCTTCGCAGGCCATGCCGTCGTCATCCACCCACACCTTCATCCACCGGTTTCCCACCGGTACGTAGAGCGCCACGCCCACCTTCACCGAACGCGGCCGCCCCATGGCTCGCCATCCCGCGACAATTTGCGGTTGGCCGATGCCCAGCAAGTCACCGCAAGCCAGGGCATGGCCGTCGATCAACCCATCGTCGAGGACCTCGCGCCGTCCTGGCCTCGTGACAGCCGTCGCGACGTCGGCCCCGGCAGCGGGCGGATGGAAGATCACCAACTGGTTACCGTGCATCGGCGAGATACCGACCACCGAACCGTGCGCGTCACCCAGCGAGCGAATTTCGCCCACGCCGCCGTTTTCGGGCCCGCCGATTTGAGTCCACGCCACCGGCCCACCACCCGCACTGGCAACCGCACCGCCGGCCCCTGCGAGCAGACCCCGGAACGCCCCTTCGGCCGACCCCACGAGCACTTCGGTCACAGGGTTCCCGCCGGAGCGGGCCACGGGATCAAAGTTGTGAGCCTTGTGCCACTGGTCGGCCACCGTCTCGACGGCCCAAGGTTGGCGGCGATCGGTCGGCGGTCGATGGCGCTGGATGCGGGCCCCGACCCCTTGCCCGTCCTTGTTTCCGCGCCCGTGCAAGGGCACCGACCACAGCGCCCAGCCCTGCGGTTCCTTCACCCAGCGGATGCGGTGCATGGTGGGTTCATGGGGCAGGCGGATCGGCGTCCAGCGCGCAGTCCGATCGGCGGGCGGTTCCAGATAGAAGAGCGCCCCACTATTCACTGTGTCGCCGGGATTCCAACCGGCCCCCACCGCGATCTCGGCCTTGCCGTCGCCATCGATGTCGGCGGCGGCCACGCAGACGTGATCTTGCGGCGTGAGGTTTTCGGCGATGACATGCTTTTCCCACTTGGGGTGCCGGTACCAGGCGATCTGCTTGGCATCGCACAAGACGATATCCGGGCCGCCATCCCCATCTACGTCAGCCACGGTCACCCCGTAACCGACGGCGACGTTGGTGTCGACGTTGACGGCTCGGAACCGAGGAACCAACGGCTCAACCGCCAAAGCCGTCAGTGAAAAACAAACCAGTGCACAAACAAAGACACGACCGGAGGACATCGGACCATTGTTCTCGGTTCCATCGGAGGGTTCAGCAAGAAAACAGCGGGTGCCCATCCATCGGGAAAACACCGATCACTGGAGGGCGCAGTGAGAGATCACCTCAGTCAAACCCTCCTGCCCCATCGGATTGAACTCAATCGCCCACTGTCCGGGCCGCTTATAACAACTGTAAACCCGCCCACTTGCCGAGTCGTTTCAGCAAAGATTTCCCGCCACCTTTTCGGGTGGATTGCTCCCCGAGACGAACCTTGCCAGCAGTCACCGTGTTGACGTCGTCAGCAAACTGATCTGGATCCCCCAGAAAAACATTCAGTTGACCGACCCGACTCACTCGAATCACCCCATCCGTAGCCCTCACGGTTCGCCCGAGAGGAATGAGATGACGGCCGGTCGTCGCATAACAAATCGCACAGGCCGTCGTTAAGTCAGAAACGTTTGGAACCTGAATATCCCTTGCTGCCAAAAACTTTTCCAGTTGAACCCCCTTGAGCCCTTCGGTGCCTGGAATCATGCCACAAACCCGAATCTCAGTGACCGTCAACACCGGTTTGCGGAAGTTGGAATCTTCCATCAAACGACTCAGCATATCCTGACTGAGTGGAGCGATTTGACCATTCGAGGAACGCACGCGATTGCTATCAACCAAAACGTCCCCACGGCTCGCATGCTCAGCCAAGGTCAAAAGCGCAACCCGTTCCTTCTGGATATCGATTAACAGGTACTTGTTACGCAATTCATCCGGAGTATTAATCGCGGCCACCTGAGCGACATTCGAGGCCACTATCGCTGAAACTTCCGTCTGAATGACCGCGGGCGTCGATGGCCGCGTCTGACCGTCAGACACCATCACTCCGCCATCAAAGACGGGGCCTTTGGGTTCCGGATCGAGCGGAGTCGCCACTCGAAACAATTGATAAGCCCCTGTTGGAATTCCCCCAGGATTCATGGCTGTTATTTATTAACAAACCAGCAATAGTAGTCAATGAAATACATAAATTACCTGCCCCGCTTTTAAAAAATATTTTATAAACATTAATGCCCAAAACTCTTTAAACGCCGGCAAGTCACAATTCCATCATCGAATTCACCACGGAACTGGTTTAGTATTCACCATTATGCTCAACGGAATTTGGCTCGGACTGCTGACAGTCGCAGCCCTTCTGGCCGGCATCACCGGTCGTTTGGGGGGGATGACCGATGGCGCCATTCAAGGGGCCAATACGGCTGTCACGGTCTCTCTGGGATTAATCGGCGTCATGGCCCTGTGGTTGGGCATCCTGCGGCTGGCCGAGCAGGCTGGATTGGTGAGCACCTTGGCTCAATGGCTGAAACCACTCCTGGGACGACTCTTTCCCGAGGTCCCTGCGGGCCATCCGGCCCTGGGTTCGATGGTCCTCAATATCGCCGCCAACGCTCTGGGCCTCACCAACGCAGCCACGCCCATGGGCCTTCGAGCCATGCGGGATTTGCAGCGCCTGAATCCCCGACCCGACACGGCCACCAACGCCATGTGCACCTTTCTGGCGATCAACACCGGATCGGTTCAGTTGATCCCAGTGACGGCCATCGCAGTTCTGGCAGCCAATGGGTCCAAGAACCCCACCTGGATCGTTGGCACCACCCTCCTGGCCACCGTGTGCTCGTCTCTCACCGGATTATTGGTGGTCAAAACCACTCAAAGACTCAAATGGTTCCGCATTCCCACGGAATCGTTTTCGACTCCGACCACACCTCAACCAGCCACGGACTCGGAGAAAACCGAGGAGTTCACTCTTCCCAGCGCACCGCGGCCTTTGGGATGGGCCGGCCGCTGCGCTTTGTTGCTCTTGATTCTCTGTTTTGTCGGATTCGCCGTCCAAGCCACCGTGCATCCACCCACCGGATCCGAAGCCTCTCTGACCACCTCTCCCATTGCCTTGCGTGCCCTCAACGCCTTGTCGTTGGTGGCCCTTCCGTTTCTGCTGGTAGCGATCCCCGTTTACGGCGCACTGCGTGGCTTGGCGGTCCATGAGCAATTCGTGACCGGGGCCAAGGAGGGCTTCGATACAGCCATCCGGATCATCCCCTACCTCGTGGCCATGCTGGTTGCCATCGGATGCTTGCGCGGAGCCGGCGGCATCGAAGGGTTTACCCGGTGGCTGGAACCTCTGCTGAACTCCGTCGGCTACCCTCCAGAACTGGTTCCCATGACATTGCTGCGCCCCCTCACCGGCAGCGGGACACTGGCCGCCTTCACCGATCTGGTGAAAACCCACGGCGCGGACAGTCTTTTGGCCCGCATGGGCGGCACCCTCTTCGGCAGCACGGAAACCACCTTCTACGTCATTGCCGTCTACTTCGGTTCCATCGGCATCCGCCGCACCCGACATGCCATCCTCGCCGGATTGGCCGCCGACCTGGCCGGAGCCATCGCTGCCGTCGCCATTTGCCGGGCCATGGCCTGAAAAAGAACGGGGCACACGAGTCTCGGCTGCCCGAAATCCTGCCCCATCGTCAACACGGCAGCGTTTCTCAAGGACACACGGGCCATTCCGCGAACCGTTCTCGCGCAGCATCCTTTGCCAAGTCTCACCGGGGCACGAACAGCACCGGAACCTCGACGGCAGCACCCGAATACAGCCTGTCCCTGCCTCCGCCCTTGTTTCCCGGGCCCGGGTCGGCTGATCCTCCGAACAGCATGACCCGATTCCTGCGGAGCATCTCCCTCACCCATTGGATCTTCATCGCCATGCTGGGCGGACTGCTGCTGGGATGGGCTTACCCCGCCGAGTCGCAGAACCTCAAAGTGGTGTCGAACATGTTCCTGAAGATGATCAAGTGCATCCTGGTGCCCTTGGTCTTCGGAACACTGGTGGTCGGCATCGCCGGCCACAGCGAAGACCTCAAGTCGGTCGGCCGACTCGCTTGGAAATCCATCCTCTACTTCGAGGTCGTCACCACCTTGGCTCTAGCCATTGGTCTCGTGGCTGTGAATGTGTTCCAACCCGGAGTGGGTGTTGCCCTGCCGCCTGCCAGCTCGGCGAGCACCGGTGTCACGGCTACCAAAGTCACCTTCGGAGGTATTCTCGAACACATCGTCCCAAAAAGCTTTTTCGAAGCCGCGGCCGCCAACGACGTTCTTCAGGTGGTTTTTTTTGCGGTCTTCTTCGGCATTGCGCTCGCTCAAACACCCGAGCCCCAACGCACCCCGATGCTTCGCTTCTGTGAATCGCTCACCGAAGTGATGTTCAAGTTCACCGGAGTGGTCATGAAGTTCGCACCGGTCGGCATTGGAGCGGCGATGGCCTATACGGTGGGACACAGCGGCCTCGGAGTCTTGGCCAACTTGGCCAAACTCATCGGAACACTCTACCTGGCGTTGGCGGTCTTCGCGGTTGGGGTTCTTCTTCCCATGGCGCTGTGGGCCCGGGTGCCGGTGCGACGATTCTTGACTGAACTCCGCGAACCCATCCTTCTGGCCTTCACCACCACCTCCTCCGACGCCGCGATGCCGGATGCGATGAAACGACTCACCGCACTGGGAGTTCCCAAGCGCATCGTCAGCTTCGTGATGCCGCTGGGTTACTCCTTCAACCTCGACGGATCCACGCTCTATCTGGCTGTGGCTTCGGTCTTCGTGGCCCAGGCCGCGGGGGTGCATCTCAGCATATCCCAGCAGCTGGTCATCATGCTCACCCTGATGCTGACGAGCAAGGGCATGGCCGGAATCCCTCGTGCCTCCCAGGTCATCCTCGCCGGCACCTTGGTGAGCTTCGACCTGCCGCTCGAAGGAGTGCTGCTCATCATCGGCGTGGACGAACTCATGGACATGGCCCGAACCACGGTGAACCTCGTGGGCAATTGCCTGGCCACTGCCGTCGTCGCCCGCTGGGAGGGGCTCTTCCCACCAACGACCTCCAACTCGACAGCTTCAGGGCAATAATCAGCCCCACCCGGCCCACCCTCAACCGGCCGCACTCAGGGTGCTCCCAACTGAATCCACCGCATCAGGCTCAGGATTTCCGATTCACTGAGCGGCACTTTGCCCGATGGCGGCATGACGTCGTCGTGTGAGGCAGGCAAGAGCACCAACCGCATCAACCGGGATCGCCCCGGATCTCCCGGCACAACAGCCGCCTCACCACTCTGGCCGCCCTTGAGCAATGACTCACGCTGGTCGACACGAAACTTTCCCTTCTGTTTGTCCGGTCCGTGGCAGGAAACACACTTGGCCTCGAACACTTTTGCAACCTCCACCGCTCCTGCAGCCACTGGCTCAGATGGCTTCGAGCGGGGCTCTTGTGCCCCCCAACGCGCCATCCAACCACGAATCACCGGAGGGGCATTCTGAGTCAGGAATCCCTGCCCATGGGTCAAACTCCCGCCGTGATGGCTGGCAATGAGCAGCAGAACCAACGTCAGCCCCAGGGAAGCGCGATACCACCCCAGCCACAAATTCCCCACCCGCAGCACTGCCGAATGAAGAACCAGGGTCAACGCGGCCACGACTGTCAGGGCCAAACCCGTATTGCGATGCAGTGCGAGTATCTCCGCTGAGTAGTCACCACCGAAGGATCGATACAGGCCCAGGATGGATGTCAAAATCGCCGTCACGACACCCAACCCGAGACTCGTCGCCAGAACCCGACGCAATCCCTCAAATGGCCGGAACCACGCCACCAACTCCAAAAGGGCCGTAAAACTAAAAAGTCCGATGGGTAAATGGAGCACCACCATGTGGAAGGGCCCCAGGAAAGCGGATCCCGGGGGAAGCCCACCTTCAACGGCCGACATCATCGGAGTGAGCGAACCCCAGGAATCCAAGGCTCCCATTGAGAGCGCCCAGATCCACAGCATCGACATCGCCCGAAGACGGGAAGTTCTGGTGGGCTTCATGGATACAACATCAGACGTTGTCCCTCCCTCCAGCACTCAACGGCTTTTGCTTTTCGCAGAGCCTGCCTTGATTCAATAACCCGACCGCTAGCCCAGAACCGCCGACTTGATCACACCGTAAACCTCCGTGGACCGGAGCCTGTCTCCAGGCAATGGCTGCTGGGAAAGGATCAGCGGCCAATCCTGGAGCGACGACGGACGAGCACCATGGGAGCCTTTGACCAGCGTGGCATCGAGCGGGATCACGTCCATGAGCATCCGGAAACCGAGTTTCTTCTGCAGCAAACGCCACAAAATCTTCAGCTTCACCGCTGGGATCGCGGGATCGAGAAACAGCTCCACAGGATCATATCCGGGCTTGCGATGGATATCCACGCAGCGCGCAAAGTCCGGAGCCTTGGCATCATCCAGCCAATAGTAGTACGTGAACCAGGCATCTTCCTGGGACACCGCGATCAGGTCTCCCGATCGGCTGTGATCCAGCCCAAGGCCCACCTTGTCGGCTGAGCCGTGAACAGCGGCCACTCCCGGGGTCTCCAACACGACTTTTCGCACCTCTTCCAGGATCGACGAATCGTTGACCACGATATGGGCCACCTGATGGTCGGCCACGGCAAAGGCTTTGGAATTTCCGATGTCGGGCAACTCCAACCCCAACTCCTCCTTGAAGGTGATCCAACCACGCTCCCGGAAGACCCGGTTGAGGTGCACCGGTCGGGAAACCGGGGTGATGCCGTACTCGCTTAGAATGATGGGGCGGACTCCTCGACCCGCAAAGAAGTCCAGAAGACCACCCACAATGGAGTCGATGCGTCGCAAATCATCGGCGACCGCCGGGTGCTGCGGGCCCAACCGCTGCAAATTGTAGTCGAGGTGTGGCAGGTAAACGAGGTTCAGCGTCGGGGAATGCTTCTGTTCAATCCACTGGGCCGAATCCGCGATCCAACGGGTCGCCGCATCAGGCGCACCCTGAGGAGACTGCACGCCGGCCGCCGGCCCCCAGAACGTCGGGAACGGGAAATCACCCAAGGCCTCCTTCAGAGCGGGACGGAGATCGTAGGGCCAACTGTAGACATCAAAGAACTTGCGCCCATCGGCCGGGTACATCGGACGCGGAGTGACCGACCAGTCGGCACCCGAATACATGTTGTACCACCAGAACATCTTCGCGCAGGTGAAACGCGGATCCCGTGCCTTCAACTCATCCCAGATTTTGGGCGCCTGGACGAGGTGGTTGGACTGCTTCCAGAAATGGACCTCCGAGAGCGATCGATCATACCACCCATTGGCAACAATCCCATGTTCGCTCGGACGCCGACCCGTGAGGTAGTCGGACTGCGCGGTGCATGTCACCGCCGGAATGGCCGGATCGATCGCCGCGTGATGCCAAGCCTGGCGCAACGCGGCCAAACGCGGCGTGTGGGGACCGATATGCCGGTCACTGAGACCGACCACGTTGAGGACAGCAATGCGATTCACAGCCAAGATAGGTGAACGGAAAATCGACTAGACCACCCGCTTCTGGATTCGGGTCACGATCGCTCGGGACACTTGTGGATCAACCCGAGTGTCCACCACGGCCTGATTCCCAAGCTCCACCCGGCACGAATGGCGGGCCTTGCGATTCCAAAGGACCATGTCTCCGTCCGCCTCGTCCAGATTCCACTGGTGCAACCCGGCATAGCCTTCTTCCTCGGCCTCATTGCGGTAATGCCACAGGAACACCCAACCACCCGGCTGCGTCACTGCAAACATCTGACGCACGCACTGAAGCGGATCGCGGCTGTGATCCAAGGCATTGGAGCAGACGACAATATCAAAACTGTCAGCAGGAAAGACCGACAACAAGTCCTCACCCGCCGCCTTCTGGGTCCGGACGGGCGGAGTCAATTGGAGATCCTTCAAGATGCCATCGAACGTCTCGGCAAGCGGATCCACGGCGCTCAAAGCCACCTTCCGACCGGGCCAATGGAAACCAACCGCCGTCAGGGGACCCGCCCCCACATCGAGAACCCGGATGGGATCCCGGCTTGCCGCTGGTGACGCGGCGACCAGTTCCTGAAGGTGCGTTGGAAACGCGAACTCCGGGTCCATCCGCTGCCGAAACGCCTCAGGGCTCCAGCGCTTACCGCCATCGGCCAAGGCTTGCCGCCAGAAATGCGCCTCATTTTCCAGACCTGCGTCATAGCTGGTATCCCCACCGAAGAGGCGGTGGCGCAACCGCTGAAAGATTCTCGGTAACATAGGCGATGTGCTTTTCAGACTGCGGGCTCCGTGGCACGGCAACAAGTCCGGAAGGTTGGCCTCGAATCCAAACAATCAACGCAGGCACGACACAGATCCCATCCATTCGGGGATTTCAACCAGGCCGCCAAACCGCTTCACTCCACCGCGTGCAGCCGCAGCGCCAGTATCACAACATCGCTCTCGTTGGTTTCATGGGCGTTGGGAAATCGACCGTCGGCCAGATTCTGGCGGAGATGCTGGGCTTTGAATTCATCGACACCGACCGAGTCATCGAAACACGCGAGGGGCGTCGAATCTCGGACATCTTCGCACAGGAAGGCGAAAGTCATTTCCGGGCTTTGGAGACCCAGTTGATCCAGGAATTCGAAACCCGTCAGGGAGTCATCCTGTCCACCGGCGGCGGATTGGTGGTGCGACCCGAGAACCTCGCTTCGCTTCGCTCCCATTGTCTGGTGGTTTGCCTCTGGGCCTCGCCGGCTGTGATCTACGAGCGAGTCCGCTACCAAGGCCACCGCCCTCTGCTTCAAACCCCGGATCCCCAAGCCCGCATCGCCGAATTGTTGAATCAGAGAAAACCCGCCTATCAGCAGGCAGACATCCTGGTGGGAGTGGATTTCCGAAGTCCGCAGGAGACCGCTCAGTACATCACCAATAGCTTCCGATTGCTGCGCCAGTGGCCAGGCAAAAAAGCGCCCTTGGCTCCCCCGGTCACCCATAGCCGTTGACCCATCCGCATCGACTGCGCGGAGTAATGCTCAAGATTGACCGCGATGTTCCGATATCCCGCTCGAACTGTTTTCAGGTCCGTTCGTGTGGACGGATCGAAGGGGCCGGTCGGCATTATCCCATGCCGCCCGGCCCCGGATATTGACCACCCCGGCGCCGACGGTCCCGATAAAGGCTGGGTCTCCAACCCGTCCAACGCTTGAAGGTGTTGGAAAAGACAAAGGGATTGGCATAGCCGACGCGCTCGGCAATGGCCTCCAGCTTCAGATCCGTCTCGGCCAATAGACCGGCCCCATGGCGGATACGCAGGTAGGTCACATGCTGCATGGGTGAGCGTCCCAACTGACGGCGACAAAGCCGCCTGAGATGCTCGCTGCTACAATGGGCACGGCGAGCCAACTCGGTGAGAGTCCACGCATGAGCCGGTTCGGCAGCCACCGCCTCCCACAACTGACTCAGGCGGTCATCGACATGCCAAGGCTGAGCAAAACGCGAGACATAGCCTTGCACCAACTCGGCCCAGTGATGCAGCGCTGCCAAACAACCATCACCGGCTTGTTCAGCCATCAGACCCTCGACCGCATGACGAAAGGCTTCGGAAGGAAATCCGGCCAGAACCGGAGCGCTGGCAACCCCCAGTGGACCTCGCCCAGCCGAAGCCTCGTAACGGACCCAGGCAAAATCCCAGCGTTGTCCCGGAACCGC
>CAMATE010000122.1 GCA_945861075.1 Akkermansia muciniphila | reverse complement strand
GACCAACCGGACGGCTTCTTCCGCCTGCTCGATGACCCGGGTTTGCGACACCAGCACCTCCTTGGATTCGAGAAACGAGGAAAAGGCCGTGCGCACTTCCAACTCAATCCGACGACGAACATCTTCGATTTCCAGACGGGCCCGTTCTTCCCGGGCTCTGGCCATGCTCACCTTGGCTTGGGTCCCTCCGAAATCGAAGAGCAGCCAATTGGCCTGCACACCCACTGTCCAACCATCCAACGTGCGGTCGAGGTCTCGGATGAAATTCCGATTCTGCACACCATAACCGGCCGTGCCTGACAGTGAGGGGAGCAAATCGGCGCGAGTTTGAAGAACCTCTTCGTGACGCAATTGAGAGGCCACTTGGGCGGCCTTGATTTCCGGGCGGCGAATCCATGCCGCATTGAGGGCGGCCCCCACCGATATCTCAAAGGGCTCAGCCCGCAGGCTGTCGGCTGTTCGCAGCGGGATATCCACTCCGGAGTCGGTCGGGATATCGCACCCCAACAGCAGGGCCAATGTATTGCGGGCGATCCGCTCCTGATTGCGGGCCCGAATCAGAGGCGGGAGGGCGTTGGCCAACTCCACCTCCGCCCTGAGCACATTGAACTTGGGCACTGAACCCGCCTCCAAACTCCGGCGCGCCGTTTCCAATTCACGTTCCAAAAGCTTTTTGGACGCTTCCTGAACGGCAATTTGTTCGACGGACAAGAGGACATCGCTGTAGGCGACACGCACTTCCAGTAGCGTGTTGGCCACCAACGCCTGGTAGGCCGCGAGTGACGCCTCTCGGGTCAAACGCGACGAACGAGCCAATGAATTGTATTTGCCGCCCGCGTAAATGGGCTGCGTCACCACCAGATTGGCGTTCCAACTCTGGTTGTTCATGAACGGCATGGCGGGCTGAGCCGCAGAAAACTGGACCCGCTCGATCCGCCCCTCATCCAACTGTTGATAGTTGCCGGTCATGCCCAGGCGCGGCAAACGAGCCGACCGTTGCTGGATGGACAGACCTTGAGCCTCCTCCAGGTCTTGTCGTCCCTTCCGCAAGGTCACGTTGTGGGAGAGAGCGTACTCGAGGGCCTGATCGAGGGTCATCGGCCCGGACGGCAATGGCACCGCATTGGTACTGGCCGCCGTGGCTGGAAGTCCGAGACACAGCAGCAGCGAAGCAAGGGCAAGGGATCTCATGATGGCTTAAAGTTTCTTCGCGGGTTCCGTCTGGGGGCGTTGGATGAACACGTCCACCTGTTGTCCGACGTAGACCGGAAAGGCCGGACGATCGAAGGCATACACGATTTCAAGGACGCGTGTGTCCACCCGCTCGAGGCTGTCGCCAGTCAAGCTGCGCTTGGGGACCACATAGGGTTCGATGCGGACAAACCTCAACGGCATGCGCAAATCCGAATGCCCCTTCAGGGACGCCACCGCCGGGGATTCCCCGCCAATGAGCACCGCATCCTGTTCGTCCACTTCGGCTCGCACCTGATAGGTGTCCACATCGCCCAACAACATCAGCGATTCGGAAGACGACTTGTTGGCCGCCGATTCGCCCTCTCGCAAATTCACCTGCAACAGGTAGCCGTCCCGGGGAGCCCGGACCGTAAGAATATCGAGATCCGTGCTGGCCTGACGCACCGCCTCTTCGGCCGCGGCGGTGGCTGACAGAGTGGCTTGGGCCCGGGCCTTGGCCGTGGCCAGCGAGTACTCGCGTCGCTTGACCTCATCCTCGGTGGCCACCTGCTCCCGACCCAAGCGGGTGAAGCGCTTCGACTGATCGTCCAAGTCCGCAATCAGGGCCTCATCCACGGCGGATTGCGATCGCAGCGACTGGACCTGTGCCTGCAACAGCCGAATCCGTGCCTGGACCTCCCGGTCGTCCAACTGGAACAGAGGGTCTCCCGCCTTGACTGCAGTGCCCACCTTCACGAAGACCCGCTTCACCAACCCCTCTCGGGGCGCGGCGACCTTCACATTCTCCCGAGAGGCTTCGATGAGACCGGTCGAGGCCACAGTGCGTGCGTAGGGGGAGCGGGGCGGCTCGGAGACCGGACCCGGGTTCGGGACCTTCGCGTTCTGCCCCCGGAGGAGCAGGACCACTGCACCCACGCCCAACAGGGCCAACCAGACTGAAATGCGTTTGAAGAGGATCATGGACAATCAGGAACGGTTTTCCGAATGAATGAAGGACGAAAGGGATTCTCCAGCATGAACGCCGGTGACTCGGCCATCCTCCATCTCGCTGATGCGATCGGCATAGCCGTACACGCGCGGATCGTGGGTGACAATGAGCACACAGCGCCCTGGTGCTCGCGCCGCACCGCTCAGGAGGTCCATGATCTGGTGACCGGTGACCGAATCCAAAGCGCTCGTGGGTTCGTCGCAAATCACCAGGCGAGGTTCATGAACCAAGGCGCGGGCGATGGCGACGCGCTGCTGCTGGCCTCCGGAAAGCCGTGTCGGCAACTGGCGCTCCCGTCCACCAAGCCCCACTTGCTGCAACCGCTCAGCAGCCTTGGCCTCGGCCTCACGGCGTCCGGCCCCGTTGAGCAATAGCGGAACACTCACATTCTCAACCAAGGACAGCGTCGGGATGAGGTTGAACTGCTGAAAAATGAAACCGATGTTCCGACACCGAAACCGCGTGACCTCCGACGTCGACAAACCGGTCAGGCGGGTGCCGAAGAGATGAACCTCTCCCTGATCACTGGCCAACGTCCCAGCCAGCACACTCAACAAAGTTGTTTTGCCGCACCCGGAAGGACCGACGATGAGGTGGAGCTCCCCTTCACGCGCTTCAAAATCAGCCCCTTTCAAGGCCAAGGTCCGCGCATCTCCCACACCAAAGGCTTTGACGATGCCTCGTGCGCCCACCGCCTGACCCACCGGTTGGGACTGAGGCGACGTCTTGGAAAAGGGAACGGTCGGATTCACAAATCGAGAAACTGAAAACATCAGCCAGCATCAACCACGGAACACGATGGCCGGCTCCAGTTTAGCAACGCGTCGAATGCCGAAGAGAGCCGCCAACGCACAAATCAGAAGCACCGCCGCCAAGGCTTTGAACACGAACGCAGCATCCATCAGGAAGGGCGGTTGGCCGCTCTTGGCGATGGTCAACCCGAAGAGGGCCGTCATGCCGATGCCGATGCCAAATCCGATCAGACCGACGGTCATGGACTGCAGCAAAAGCATCCCGGCCAACAGCATATTGCTGGCCCCCATGGCCTTGAGGGCCCCCAAATTCCGAAGGTTCTCCAAGACAAAAGAATAGAAGGTCTGACCACAAACAGCGACCCCCACCACAAACCCCAGGATGATCGTGGTCAGGAACGAGATCGGAATGCCCGTATTGGCCCAAACCCATTTCAGGGTGGATTTTTCCAATTGCGGAACGGTGAACGCGCGCAGGCCCGTTTCCTTCATGATTCGCTGAGCCACGTCGGCTTCGTTCAAACCGGGCTTGGGCTCGGCCAAGATCATCGAAAGCATCTTGCGCTGGCGCGGAGCGTATTGGAGGGCTTGATCGTAGCTGGAGAAGACGTAGGGATAGCCGAAGAAGTGGCGCTCCGTCTCGCAAATACCCACCACGCGCGCTTCGCGATCATTGATTTCAAAAGCGTCTCCGATGCGCAACGGCCGTCCCATGCCTGCTCCCAGACGGTTCACTTCTGCGGCCACGGTATCGATGATGACCGCGTTGGGCAGACGCAACTGAGTGATGTCGCCGGCAATCATCCGTGGCGGGCGCCCGTAGAGAGTCCCGGAATGCAGGCCGATCATCTGGATCATCTTGTCGGAGCCATCCTGCGCGCGGGCCTTGAGAACGCCCTGAAACAAGGGAACTGCAAAATCCACCCCGTTCACTGACCGGACCCGATTCACATCGGTATCCCGCATGGCCTTGGTTTCATTCACCTGATCCACGCGGGCTTCAACGATCCAAATCGACGCCCTCATGTTGCGCATGTGGCTCGTTGTCCACGACAACAACCCCTGAAAGACCGAGTACTGCTGGGTCATCAGGAGCGATGAGAACGCCAAGCCACCGACCAGCATCCAATACTTGGCGCGGTCACCGAGCAGCATTTTCAGCGCTAAAAGAAACATGGTTCAATACACGGACTCTCGGTCAACCACCCCAGCCTTCACACCATCCCGTCAGCCTTGTCCAAGCATTGGGTTCAGGCGGCCAGAGTACCCCAGCAACGGGACAACCCTTCACTGACAAGTTGGTAGGCGTCAAACCGGCATTGGTTGAAACGAATCAGGATCGCCGCAACCCATCCCGTCGTGACCTCTTTTTTCCAGAGTGGCGATTGCCCACACCGGGGTCCTTACCTACTTTGAGTCACCTTTCATGATCGGAGACTTGTTTCACAAAGCCTACGTGGTGGTTGCGGTCCTGCTCTTCTTCGGTGCCCCGGTGTTCGTCCACGAATACGGGCACTTCTGGATGGCTCGTTTCCGCCGCATGGTGGTGCTGGGTTTCTCCATTGGTTTCGGCCCCAAGATTTTCGGATGGATGGACCGCCATGGGGTCGAGTGGGCCGTTCGATGGATTCCTGCCGGCGGCTTCGTGAAGCTGCCCCAAATGCTCACGTCGGAAGCCATTGAAGGATCGGCCGACCCAGAGATCGCCCCAGCGTCACCCATGTCCCGAATTTGGGTCGCCTTGGCCGGACCTTTGATGAACCTGGTCTTCGCCTTCGCCATCGCCAGCATCATCTGGTGGGTGGGGCTGCCCGTCCCGGTCAGCCCTCCGATCATCGGCTACGTCGAACCCGATTCGGCCGAGTCTAAAATGGGAATTCGCGAAGGCGACCGCGTCGTCCGAGTCGATGGCAAGACCGTGCGGCGGTGGCAAGATGTCCAACGCTTCACGGTGCTGGCTCGATCACAAACGATCCCAGTCGAGATCGCTCGGGGAGAATCCATCTCCAACTATGTCCTGACGGCCACCGTGAACCCCGCCTTCGGACTGAAACTTCTCAACCTCGATCCCAAGGACCACCCCATCATCATGGATCTCACCGCCGGTGGTGCGGCTCAGGCGGCGGGTCTGGCGGTCAACGATGAGTTTGTCTCGTTCGGCGGAGTCCCGGTGGTGGGTCAGGCCCAGTTGGTGGACCTGATCCGAAGCCAAAAGGACAAACCCGCACCGATCGAAGTCAAACGCGGCAGCCAACGCCTGACCATCACCGTGACTCCTCGAGTGGATCCCGCAACCGGCGTGAGCCGCATCGGTGTGTCCATCGCACCGAGCCGAGTGCTCACCTACCAATTACAGCGACCGGGACCGACTCCGTGGGAACAGATTTCCGGGGTGGTCCTCCAAATGGGCGAACTCATCGGTGCCTTGGTCCACTCCAAGGAAACGGGAGTGAGCGCCAAGGACATGAGCGGCCCGGTGGGCATCTTCGGCAAACTGGCCGCCGACGTGAACGCTGACATCCGCCTGGCCATGAGCTTCTTGGTGATGCTCAACATCAACTTGGCCATCATCAACTTGCTACCGATCCCGGTGCTGGATGGCGGGCACATCACCATGGCACTTTATGAAATCATCACCCGCCGGCGGGTTGCCCCGCGTTTCCAGGAGATAGCCACCTCCGCATTTGCCGTCCTGCTGCTGAGTTTCATGGCCTA
The DNA here is from genome assembly GCA_945861075.1 of Akkermansia muciniphila. Lineage (GTDB taxonomy): Bacteria > Verrucomicrobiota > Verrucomicrobiia > Limisphaerales > UBA9464 > SXXZ01. The sequence goes on along the minus strand of CAMATE010000122.1, from coordinate 4,316 downwards.
CGTTTCATTCTTCGACGTCATGAAACGAGGCCCTCTGTTCAAGGCCATGTTCCGCCAAGAGACGGTCATTGAGAGCCCTGTACAACCGACACCGGCCCCATAAGAGCAACCCCGTCACTGTTTCCGAGCGTTGACGAGCCCGGCCGCCTTCCCGTTTATTCCCCCCCAGCGATTCATGAAGTATTGCCCATCTCCTTGGAGTTTCAGCCGCAGATCCGCCCGTGAAGTCACCGTGGGCAACCCGAGTCTCGGCGGTGTGGTGCTCGGGGGAAACCACCCCGTGGTCAAGCAGTCGATGCTCACCTGCGACACGATGGACACGGCCGAGTGCGTCCGACAGACACTCGATCTCGTGGCCGTGGGTTGCCAGATTGTCCGCATTACGGCCCCCACCGTTAAGGACGCGGCGAACCTCGAAAACATCGTCCATGAACTGCATCAAGTGGGCTGCCATGTACCCATCGTGGCCGATATCCATTTCAAGCCGGAAGCCGCCATGGAAGCGGTCAAGTGGGTGGAAAAAGTCCGCATTAATCCGGGCAACTACGCCGACAGCAAGAAGTTCGCGATCAAGGAATACACCGACGAAGCCTACGCCGAGGAACTGTCCCGGATCGAATCCCGCTTCACTCCGCTGGTCTTGGAGGCCAAGCGACTCGGCCGCGCCCTGCGAATCGGCACCAATCACGGATCCTTGAGCGACCGCATCATGAACCGGTACGGAGATTCTCCGCTGGGCATGGTCGAGAGCGCCCTCGAGTTCGCTCGCATTTGCCGCAAGCACGACTTCCACAACTTCGTCTTCTCGATGAAGTCCTCCAATCCGAAGGTGATGATCGAGTGTTATCGATTGCTCGCAGCGCGCCTCGAATTGGAAGGTTCCGATTGGAACTACCCGCTGCACCTGGGCGTGACCGAGGCAGGCGAAGGCGAGGACGGCCGCATCAAATCGGCCATCGGCATTGGCTCGCTGCTGTGCGACGGCATCGGTGACACCATCCGTGTCTCTCTGACCGAGGACAGCCCGCGTGAGATCGCCGTCTGCAACGATCTGCTGGCGCAAATCCCCCGACTGACCGGAACCTATCCGGCCTTGGGCAACCCTTCCCTGCCCTGGGACCCCTTCAATTTCAAACGTCGCGAATCGGTGGCGTCGCCGCTGGGCGAGGTGTCTGCCGGTGCCGAGAATTTGGTCCGCGTGGTGGTTGAACGCACCACCTTCGACGCAGTGGCTCCGAAGATCTCCGCCAAGGCGGATGTGAAGCCAGAGGCTGTCTACGAAGACCTCAACCTGATGGAGGTAGACCCCACTTCGGATTTTCCGCATCCCCCGTGCGAAACCCAGTGGATCACCGTCCAAGATGGACTCTCCATCCCTCCAATCACCGCGTTCCGATTGCTGACGGTCCGCTTGGCAGCCCTCGGCAGCCGCAATCCCATTTTGCTCAAGGACCGGCTGGTTGCGCCATCCGAGGCTTTGAGCCCGGAGGCGGCCCAATTACAGGCGGCTGTCAATTTGGGAGCCCTGCTGGCCGATGGCATTGGTGACGCAATCCTGGTGCGCTCGGAACCCGGTGCCGGACAATCCCTGCGACTGGCCTTTAACATTCTGCAAGCCGCCGGATGCCGATCCTTCAAGACTGACTACGTCGCCTGCCCGAGCTGCGGCCGCACGCTTTTCAATCTTCAGACGGTCACCGCACGCATCAAGGCCCGCACCGACCACCTCAAGGGGGTGAAGATCGCCATCATGGGCTGCATCGTGAATGGGCCCGGTGAAATGGCAGACGCAGATTTCGGCTACGTCGGCGGGGCACCGAACAAGATCAACCTCTATGTCGGCAAGAAGCCAGTGCGCTTCAATATTCCCGAAGACGAGGCCGTCGAGCGATTGGTGGACCTCATCCGCGAGCACGGCAAGTGGCGGGATTCTGAGGCGGCCTGACACCGCGTGAGGCGGCCTGATGCCCTGCCTCACTGGGTTCCAGCCAGCTCTACTGGGTGCAGAGCGCCCTACTCAAAAGGGTATCGGACTCAATCACTGCCTTCGTCCGATATCCAAATCCCTCATTTGATGGCGAAGCGATCGACCCGGATGGTGGATAGCGGATCCAGTCATCTGAGTCTTCAGCGGGCGGCGAGGGACAGAGTCCAGAACAGACCACCTCTCACCTGCCTCCAACCCTGAGTCAGGGCCAGATCTGATAGAGCACCAGATACACCAACACTCCGGTGATCGAGACATACATCCAAATGGGCCAGGTCCATCGGGCGATCTTCTTGTGCCGTTCCAAATCGCCGGCACTGCCCCGACGCAGAGTGATCCAGGCCAACACCGGAACGGCGGCAGCGAGAAGGATGTGTGAGAAGAGCATCGCGTAATACCACGGCCGCAGAAAATCGGGCCCCTTGAACGGCGTGTGGACCGACTGCAGCAAGTACTTGTGCACGAGGTACAGCAGCAGGAAGACACAAGAGGTGACGAATGCTGCCACCATGCACTTGCGATGGGCTTCGCGGCGTCCGGCCTTGATGTGGATCAGACCCGCGACCAGAAGGATGCCGGCCAATCCATTCAAAGAAGCGTTAATGAGAGGTAAGAGGTTCAAGGATGGGTTCATAGAATACCTTTGAGACGCTTCACTGATCGGAGGACCTGATCCTCTGCGTCTGAATCTTCACTGTGGATGACGAATCGCAAGCGCCCCTCGGAATCCAGCACGCCGAAATCGGCCGAATGAATGAACAAGTCCTCAATCTTCGGAGAGGGCTCACCCGACTCGACCACCGCGAATTTCAGATCAGCAACCGCCACCCGATACACCTCGGATTTGCGACCGGTGAGCATCCACCATTTGTCCGAAGACGCCTGATACTCCAGACCGTAGCGCTTCAAGACTTCAGGGGTATCATGTTCTGGGTCGGCGGTGAGCGTGAGCAATCGCACCCCGGATGGGATGCGTGACTGAATACGCTGCATCTGGGCCGACAAACGCCGGCATTGGGTGGGGCATCGAGAAAACACCACATTCACGACGCTGATCCGACCTCGCAACGACGCCCGGTTGACCGGATTCCCCAACTGGTTGGTCAGAGAAAAATCATGAAGCTCACTCAGAATGGGTGGCGCCCCCAGGGATCGGAAATAGGCCACCGAGACTGCCAGCAGGCTGGCAATCAGGGCTCCCCACAAACCCCGTTGGATAATGGACTCCATTTGATGATCGAAAAAAAAGGCCGCCGGTCTCAAACCAGCGGCCGAAACGGCAAACTCAACCAATCTGCTTATTCAAAGCTGCCGCCACCGCCACCCGCCTTGGATTTCTCGGCGAACCACTTGTCGTAGTCAGCCTGCGAAACCACCTTGAAGACACCCTTCATCGAAGAGTGTCCATTGCCGCACAACTGCGCACAGGTGATGGTGTAATCTCCGATCTTGGTGGGCGTGAAGTGAACAGGAATGGACAGACCCGGAATCACGTCTTGGGTCACGCGCATGGACGGCACCTTGAAGCAGTGGATGACATCCATGCTGGAAGTCTTGGCAATCACCGGACGATTCACCGGCAGCAGAAAGGCCTCGGTCACCAAAGAAATGTCGTCCTTGGCATCGGCATCATTGTTGTCGATACCAAACGGGTTGAGACGATCGGCAAACTTGGTGTCTTGCTTGCCCCACTTGCCATCAGTGCCCGGAAAATGGGCCGCCCACGCGAACTGCTGAGCCATCACTTGGATTTCTACCGGCTTCTGATCGGCCCCGGGAGGATTGTCGACTGCCTTGGCCCAAAGAGGCACAGCGAGGCCGATCAACAAGACGGCCTCCACCACTGCCACACCGATTTCGAGGTAGGTCGATGCATGGCTGCGGGCACCCACGTAGTCCGCCTTGGGATTAGCCGACTTGTTGAAGCGCACCATGACTAGCAGGAAGTAACCGAGCCATCCCACGAACAGCGCCCCCATGAGCAAGTGCACATAAAGGATCAACTCATCGATGCCCTTGCCATGTGCCGAAGCCACTTCAGGCATTCCAAAATATCGAAGTAGAGAGGTCATGTATTTCCGAAAAATTGAAATCTATCAAACCGAGCGAGACTCACCCGCATCAGTCTCGGCGTTCACACGCTTGGAGCGGCGGGCAATAAAAACAAAGAAACTTCCAAAGAGAACCCAGGCTGCCGCCACGAAGGCCAGCATCACGTAGATGCCCGCATTCATCCCTTGAGCCAGAGCCTCATCCGTCTTGCCAAAGCAAGCCGTACAGGCACTCAGGGAAGGCGTTGACAACAACGCGACACCCAACAAACCGGCAA
>CAMATE010000121.1 GCA_945861075.1 Akkermansia muciniphila | reverse complement strand
GCATTGATGAGCGGGGAATACTCGAGGTGTTCGTAGGTGCGTTGTTCGATGGGGTCGATGCGCAGGATGGGTGAGTCCAGCCACGGTCCGCATTGGGACAGAAAATCTTCCCGGTGCCGCAGCCATTCGCGGAGCACGCCCGTGTCGTTATGAACCACTGAGTATCGGGCGATGGGTTCGTTCCACACGTGGTGTTGGGACAGGAAGCCGGTGAGCCGACCGAAAAATTCCGGGCTCTTGGCGACCCGCCACGCCACGCGTTCGAGATTCAGTCGGGCCAGGTTGTTGGTCGACAAGAAGGCCAGGACTTCCGCCTCGGAACCTTGCTGCGAGAGATATTCCCAGGATCGGGTGTCTCGCACGGACAACTGACGCACCACTTGGAAGGACTGGGCCTTGGCTTGAGCGAGCGCCTTCCCATCCAACGTCAAGATCGCGGGCGCGTGGGCGTAATTCGTGGGCTGCGCCGGGTGGCTGGGGAAATAGAAGTAGTACTCCACTTTCAGCGTCGAATAGGGCTCCAGCCGGACGGGCTGGCTGTGGGTGGCGCGACCTCTCTGGAGGGGCAGGGAACCCAGCGGAATTTGGGTCAACACGTCCGCCTTCACTGGGGACGAACCTGGATTGCTGATCACGACTTGAGCGCCATACGCCACGCCGGGCAGGAACTCGTCGTTGACGAACTTGTCGTAGCGTTCTTGTCCCTCGAGCAGGTAGCGGTCATCCAGTCGGAAGAAGCGTTCGCTGAGGAGCAATTCAGGTCCCGTGGCATTCGAGGAGCTCGCGCTCGCTGGCCTCACTTCACGGACAAAAATGAGCAAGGGGCCGTTGGCGGTGAGGGTTCGGGAACTTCCCTCGTTGCGGATCGTGGGGGCGTTGGTGGTCTGGAGGGGCAGGTCGAGAACTGCCAAGGCCAGTAGGATTTCGCTGAGGTTGTGGTGGGCCTCGAGGATCCGTGGCGAGAGGAAAGGGACTTTTGGATCCCGTGCGGCAAAGTCGCGCCAGAAACCTGAGACCGGGATCAGGTCGGGGCCTTGGGCCTCGAGGGGCAACCGGTAGTACTGATTCTCCGCCCATTCCTTGGCAGGCCCGGGGGAACGGTAATACCCGGAGGCGGCCGAACGAGCGCGGAGGCTGCGAGCTGTGTCCACCTCCAGGCCCAACGTCACGCCCTGGGGCTTGGAAGCCTTCATCTTGGCCAAGGCGGGGGCTTTTCGGTCCATGGACCGGCGGGCCGATTTGTCCAGCGGAGCATCCTCGGCCAACAACTTATTAAATCGGGCCTCGGCTAGAACCGGCTCATTCCGACTGGCCTGAAGACCGTCTCTCGACATGGACTCCGACTCGGTTGTGAGTTGATCGAACATCGCTGGGCTGGGCGCGGCGGAGGCTTGGTTCTTGAGCCCGCGTCCGGCGCCGCCGCCCACGCCGCCGGAAGCCTCCAAGGCCCGGCCGTTCAAGGCAGTTTCGAACCGCTGGGTTTCGAGGGGGTCGATGGGTTGCAGTTCCCAGAGCTCTTGCAAATGGCGTGCTGTGGCAGCGGCCTCGCCGTCCAGTCGACTGGCCAAGAGAGTTTTCTCGACCAGATTGAGCCGCCCGTAGGCCCGGGGTTCCCGATACGCTTTTAGATCGGCCCCCAGCAGGTAGTCATCGATGAAGGTGCGCGCCCGCTTGTTGGCCAAGTGAGGTCGGATGACCGACTCAAAGAAGCCGGGATCTTTCCGCTGCAGGAAGAGATTCACCTCATGGCAGGCGAACTCCGAGTACCGGGAGCGTCGCTCATCGGGTGTCAGCGACGACCAACGCATCAGCCAATCGAAGCGGGCCAACTGCGGATCGGGATGGAGCGTCCTCAGAAGGCGGAACACCGATTCCACGGTGTCGTAGGCTTCCCACTGGCTGTTTCGAATATCCGACAGCGTCAGGGTTTGTCCGCGGACCAACCCTCGGGCATCCCGGACTTCCGTCGAGCCGCCCGGTGCCTCCAACACGCGGCTCAGGCGCTGATCTTGAAGGGCGAGGGGCTTTTCGGCCCGGACAACCGTCAGCCACGCGGCATCGGTGGCGTCCTCTACGTACACCTGGATGAGTGATCCGTCCCCGAGAGCGCTCGCCGGCAACCGGATCTTGCCAGCGGCATCCGGGATGAGGTTGAAGAAGGCCGGGGACGCCGCGGCCAGAAAGTCCCAGTTTGAATCCAGAGAGGGTCGGGCTGAGGCCGCCTCACTCCGCGACAGCATGTCGGCCATTTGCGCCATGCCTGCCAGGCTGCCCGCAGAGGCGAGCGGCGCAGCCCCATCGGCGACTGGCAGTGCTTCCGAGTCGGTGGAGCGCTTGTCCCAGGGATTGAGCAGCAGGCCGGGCCGGGGCAACCGATTGCCCGGGTACTTCGTGGCGTAGCGGCGATCCAGGATGTAGCGGTACTCGTCGCCGATTTCTCGACCCCCGGAATACAAGTTGGGCAGAAAGTCGGGGGTCTTGGATCCGACGCCCCATCGGGTGAAGCCGCCCAAATTGGAGAACAAGTTCCTGGTGGGCACGAACTGGTTGGCCATCACGTGGACACGGGTGAACGGGTTCCAGTTTTGCAGCGTGATTTCGGCTCCGCCTTCCGGGGTGAGGGTGGCCGATGCCAGATGAACCGGCTCCCGCGGACGCAGTTCCAAGGATCGGTTCTTGCCGACCAACCAACCGGCCACCGGCACGCCTTCGCCGATGCGGAGGGTGATCACCGACTCTTCGGGATCGCGCAGGCGCAGCGAGTAGTCGCCCGCAGGCAGCCCTGCGATCTCCAGCACGTTTCCGGAGGCCCGCACCGCCGTGGTTCGATCGGTAGCGAAAGTGCCGCCGCGCAGTTCGAGCAGTGACCAGGCGTCGGGCCGTCCTAGCGGGGACCACGGGATGCGCACGGTCTGGCCGACCCGGGCGTGGAGTTCTCGTGGGCGCGTCTGGGCGGAGGTTTCCACGGGCCACGAGCGCCGGAGGTCCGGGGCTGGGGTCGCCTCCAGTCGGGTGATGTCTGCAAGCGTCCCCAAATCGATGCGGCCCTGGGCGTCGGTCCGCAGGGAAATCTCGACGGTGTTTTTGAAGCCACGGCGATGGAAGGTCATCGGCAGGGCGTGGTCCGGCACCGGTTCCCCGTTCTTGCCGCGGACTTCCACCCAATAGCGTTCGCCGCTCCGTCGGAGGAAGGCATCCTTGATGTGGGCGGTCCATTCGATGCCGTTGATTTCCCAGCTCCGGGAGGCACTCAACTCGCGTTTGTCGCCGCCGGCAACGGGATCCATCCGTCCTTGCAAGGTGGCCGTGACCCGGCCGAGACGTTCGGGCACCCGGAAGGCGTGGGTCAGCACCCGGGCTGCGGAGAGATTGGTGAGCAGGACCTCTGTGCTGGAACTCACGCCATCGAGGGTGGTGGTGGTCAGCGTGAGTCGGGCGTCGGCAAGTAGTTCCGGAGTGGCCGCCTGATTTCCGATACGCAAGGAAGACCGCATGGCGAGCACCGCTTCGTTTCCGGCCACATACTGCTCGGGATCCAGGTGGAACTGGGCCTCGAGTTCATAGGTCTCGGCATGGTGTTCGAATTCAGCCAAGGACGCCAACCGCCCGTCGGCGTCCGACAAGACGATGGGGCGTCGACCTGGGGTGGCCGTGAACGGGATTTGGATGCGACCGTCCTTGGGATCGGCTTCCCACTTGCGACCGTCCAGCCAAGCGACGGCGTTGGTGACGACGCGAGCGTTCTCGTCGAGGACTTGGATCAAATCGCCGCCTGGCCCGTTGGATTGCAGCAGCGAAAAACCTCCGCGTCGGATGAGGGCCCGGGAGGAACGTCCGCCGCCGATGATCTCGACGATCCAGGCCCCCCGCTTCCCTTGGAGTTCGGGAAAGCGAAATGGCCGAGTGTACCGGAGGAAGGGCGAAGACTCTCCGTCGTGACGTTGCTCGGCGTTGGCCACCCAACCATCGAGAGGGAGGTCGGTGTTCAGGGGGCGTTTTTGCGACTGGAAGTAGCCGAGGGTGTTGATCTCGAAGAGCCGGACCATTACCTGAGGCGTGTTTTTGAGGGTCACGCTCACTGAGACTTCTTGGTCCAACGGAATGCTCGGCGCATTGGTGGCCGGAAATTCGATGTCCACCCGATCCTTGAGCGCCTGATACGCCGTCGGTGAAAGCAAGGAGGTCCAGCGCTCGGTTTCGCCAGCACCCTGGGTGATCTTGGCTTCGGCGAAGAGGGGTTTGACCCACGTGTCCCGGAGCCATTCGGTCCACGGTTCCCACTGAGCCTCGGTCGCGGCGAAGTGCAGGAAGAATTCACGGACCAGTGGCTCGTCCGTTCCGATGGGAGGGAGTCCGAGACCGGATTCCGGGAAAGTGGCGTTCAAGTTGGCCGCAAAGCGGTCTGCCTGGACCGATTCGAGGTATTTCGGGTTCATGTAAGCGGCCGGTCGGGGCAGCTTCAGGTATCCGAGGAAACGGGACCGGTCATGGACACCGCGGGTCCGGTCGAGTTGCAGGCGGGCATACAGCACGTGGGCCTTGAGGGAATTGAACGCCGCCGGCAGTCCTCGCACATAACTTTCCACGCGCTCCAGCCAAGCCTCCCGTACAGCCGGATCGGTCTGGGAATGGGCGTCGGCTCCGGGTGCCAGCTTGGTGATCCGGGTCATCACAAACGTCGACTGGTGGGCCAGCGCAGGGATTTCCTTTTCGAGCGCATCGAGCTGCGCGGGCAGCAGCGCCCGATGGATGGGCAAGGAACCAAAGCCCCGACTCTCCGGAGTCTTCAATTCAGCGATGATCCGCGGTAGGAGGCCGGGGGCGTCCGGTCGTTGGATCCGTTGCAGGATGGCAGCGGGCGGGTAGGGAAGAGCTGCGGTCGGGTCTTGCAGCAACTGTTCCACCTCGGCATCGGACAGCGCGCCCAGCTGATTGCCTGTCGCAAGAATGCTGAGGAAGCGTTCCCGCGAGATCATGGAGGGCGTCAGGGCCGAGGGCAGGTCGGGCTTTTGGTCGGGGAGTTCCTGGACATGGTTGAACTGCAGTCCCAGCCGGTCGCGCAGGTGTTGGAGGGTTTTTTGCGGATCCGTGCCGTAGGCCAGGAGCGCTTCACGGTTCTCGAGCATTTGTCGCTGCTCGGAATTCGGGAAGCGCTTGGCCCATTGGGTCAGCGTCTCGGAAAATTTCTGCTTTTGCCCTGAGGACTGGTAGTGCAGCGCGTGGAAAAAGTAATAGTCCTCGGTGCCGGGCACGAGTTGCCCAAGCGTGGCTTCGCGATCGGGAGCCAGCGCAAAGGTTTCAATGAAGCCGAGGCCGGTGTCGGCCCGGACAGTCAGAGAAGTGGCCAGAGAAGTGGCCAGAATCCAGGCGGGAAGGCCAAAGCGGCTGAGGGATGGGACGTTCATGGCAGGTACCAGGCTGGTGTCTATTGGAAGCCAGGAGAGCCTCCTTTTCTGACAACGCACGGAATCAATAAAGCTTAGATCGCCGGTGAGTGCGAGGGGGAGTCGTGTTTCAGTTGGGTGTCTCGAAGCGTTGGCAGAACTTCGAAAAGGATGCCCCACCTCTTGAAGATCCGCGGTACCCATGCCTTGACAGGGGCCGCGTTTTGTCCGGAATAGGCCTGCATCATGAAGTCCGGCACCCGAGTTCCATCCGCCGCCGCAGTCGCCTGCGCCACGGCTGCCGCGTTTCCCCGCCCGAGCCGCCGCTAAACGCCCAACCTGGCGAACCTGCGGCGGATCCGGGAAATTCCTCTTCCCGAAGGTCCCCGAGTTCGCGTACCTCCCCAGAGACGTCCATGTCCTCCGTTCATCGCAACTTCATCGCCCACCACGTCGCGGGGATCCCGCGCTCCGGCATCCGCGATTTCTTCGAACTCGTCCAGAACACCACGGGCGTGATTTCGCTGGGGGTCGGAGAGCCGGATTTCGCTACCCCGTGGCATATCCGCGAGGCGGCAATTTACGCCCTGGAACGCGGTCGCACCCAATACACTTCCAACCTGGGTTTGCTGAAATTGCGCGAGTGCATCTCGGACTACGTCGAGCAGCACTTCGGGGTCCGCTATGATCCGAAGACCGAGGTGCTGGTGGCGGTCGGTGTCAGCGAGGCTCTGGACTTGGCCCTGCGCGCGGTGCTCAACCCAGGCGATGAGGTCATTTACCACGAGCCTTGCTATGTCAGCTACGCGCCCAGCGTGGTGTTGGCTCATGCCGTGCCGGTGCCGGTGGCTTGCCGGGCTGAGGATGGATTCGCGGTGACAGCCCAGGCCATCGAGGCCGTGGTCACGCCGAAGTCCAAGGTGCTCATGCTGTCGTTTCCGACCAACCCGACCGGGGGCACCATGACCCGGCAGCAGCTCCTGGAGATCGCCGAAGTGGCCAAGCGCCACGACTTGCTGGTGCTCACCGACGAGATTTACTCCGAGCTGACCTTCGAGGGAGAGCACGTCTCCATCGCCTCGCTGCCGGGCATGGCCGAGCGGACAATTTTCCTGCACGGCTTCTCCAAGGCGTATGCCATGACCGGCTTCCGCATTGGTTACGCCTGCGGTCCGGCGCCGCTCATCGACGCCATGATGAAGGTGCACCAGTACGCCATCATGTGCGCGAGCATCATCGCTCAGGAGGCCGCCATCGAGGCGCTCACTCACGGGGCCGCCGCCACGGCCGAGATGCGCGACCAGTACCAGTTGCGCCGGAACTTCATCGTGAAGGCCCTCAACGACATGGGCCTCAAGTGCCACCTGCCGAGGGGTTCTTTCTACGCCTTCCCCGACATCACCAGCACCGGTCTTTCTTCCAAGGAGTTTGCCGTGCGTCTGTTGAATGAGGAGAAGGTGGCCTGCGTGCCCGGTGGAGCCTTCGGGCCGAGCGGTGAGGGCTTTGTGCGCTGCTGTTTTGCTACGGCCTTCGACCAAATCCAGGTGGCCATGGACAAGACGGCCCAATTTGTCGGCCGGCTCAAGTGAGTCCGACCAATCCCGGCAGGTCGTTGGTTGCAGTCCTCCGAAAAGCCGTTCTCTTGAGGTGTGATTCCTGACACGGTACGCATCGGGTCGGTCCCCTACCTGAATGCGGTTCCCCTGACCTGCGGACTTGAGGGGCGGTGTTCGTTCCTGCCGCCGTCGACGTTGGCAGCGGAATTGCGTTCCGGTCGTCTGGAGGCCGCCTTGCTCAGTGTGACTGAGGCCTTGTTTGCTCCAGGATATCCCATCGTGGACGGCGTGGCCATCGCCTCCGACGGACCTGTCGCCAGCGTTTTTCTGGCCCATCAAGACCCTCTCGACGAACGCCTGACCGAGGTGCATCTCGACCCGGCTTCCTGCACCAGTGTGAATTTGTTGCGCGTGCTCTTGGCAGCCCGAGGCCTTTCGCCGCGATTCAGCCCGTTGGCGGATTATGACCGGGAGCGAATGCCTCGCAACGTGCTGCTCATCGGGGATCCGGCCATTCGGTTTTCTCTCGGTCCCCACCCTCATCAAATTTGGGATCTGGGGGCCGCGTGGAAGGAATGGACCGGCTTGCCGTTTGTTTATGCCGTGTGGGCCGTTGGGGAATCCGCTGCAACGCCTGCCTTGGCGGACCGGCTTCGCCAAGCCCGGGTTCTCGGTCTGGAATCCATGTCCCACTGGGTGGAGCATCGTCCGGAATTCACCCGCGAATTCCGCCAGGCCTACTTGGGTGGCCATATTCGCTATGGCTTGGGCGACCGCGAGAAAGCCGGCCTCGAACGCTTCCGCCAAGCTCTCGATACCTATCTTATACCGCCCCGCCCCACGGTACCCCTTCGGTATTTTTAGGTCTGGCCGACTGAAGCTGCAGGGGTTCGTCTCGACAACGATCCGTCCGTATCAGTGCCGCCACGTCAGCCCAAGAAAGGGCATGTAGTCCGGGGCCGATCGGGTGACTCCGAAGTAGCAGCCGAAATCGAGTTGAAGCCCCTCGCGCGCCTCCCAGGTGAACCCCAGATCGACTTGACCTTGCCAGCCCAGTCCGGATTCGGGCGCGATGCGCGATGCGAATTCGATGAAGCCGGCCCACCGCTCGGTGATGTCGCGGCCGAGGGTCGCGGTGTTGCCCCATTCGAAGCCATGACCCGCTGGATCGTAATGCACCCAGTCCATTTGCGTTTGGCCGCCGAGTGACCAGCCCGGGGCCAGTTCCACAGCCACCGGCACGATGAGTCCGCCCTCGGCATGTCCGTTGCGGACATGGGAGGCCGATAGCGGCCACTTCAGGTACGGCATTAGGGCCAAGGCGGTCGGGCCGCCGTCATTGCCCCAGAGGTTGACCTTGAGCCGTGTTTGTACGTCGCCAGGTCCGGATCGCTGCTCAAGTCGTCCGGTGGCCTCCGATCGTTTCCAGGAAATCACCTGACCATCGTAGACCCATTGCAGATCGGTTCGGGGTGTCAGTCCTACCTTGGCATTGACCCCTCCGAGCACCAGTTCCCGACCGGAGCGGTCGCCGTCGGCAGAGACCGTTCCAAACGTCGCCTTGGCCACCTCGAACTCGAACTGGGCATGCCCGGCATCGACCGAATAGGCGCTTTCCGTCTGGTCGGGACGATCGGTGCTCAGGGGCCTCATAGCCTGCCGCGGCACCGGATCGAGGAGGTGGTATCGCTCCGTGCTGGAGGGTGCCGAGGCCAGGATCTTGTTGGGTAACGCCAATCCCAGGGCCAGACCCAGTCCCAAGAGTCGGGGTGCCACCTGCACCATTCTTCCGGGATGGGTCACTGCGGCCCGCGATCTGGTCGGCTGAGCCTGTTTCATCGATGAACGATGCCGCAGGGCTCTGCGCAAGGCAACAACATTGTATTAACCCTAAAACAAAATTCCAAAAATGAGACGGAACGGCTGTGCAGAGAAGGGTTGCACCAGCAAAAGTGATAAAGAATCTGCCGGCACAGGGCTGCGGAGCACCTATCCGATACCTGGGGTTGCCCGTGTTCAAGAGACACGGGGGAAGTTTCGGATGGGTGCTTGGCCGTGTTCCTCAGCGTGCGTGGCAGCTGCGGAAGCCGGTCACCAGTGCCTCCCGGTCGAGGTTGCGCCCGATGAAGACCAGTCGGTTGAAGCGGGCCTCGCCGGGTCGCCACGCCCGGTCTGCGTTCGATTCGAGGAGCATGTGCACCCCTTGGAAGACCACCCGCTTGGAGGAGCCTCGGAAATTCAGGATGCCCTTGCAGCGGAAGAGATCCTCTCCCCGGGTCTGCAGCAGCTCGCCCAGCCAAGCATTGAGGCGCTTGGGATCCAGTTCGGCCGCGTCCTCTATGCCGACGCTCGACACCGACGCGTCGTGCTCGTGGCCGGGTCCGCCAAATTCCTGCGAGGCGGCGGGCTCCAGGATCCCACCGCCAAAGCCGCCGAGGGTCGCGGCAAACTCTTCGGGCCGGTGTTGGGTGTAGAGCAGGAGGTCCATCGGCTCGGCCACGCGCACTAAGAACCGCGAAGGGCCCGATTGACTCAGCGCCAGTCGGTATCGTTGGGGGCCGGGCACGACGCTCTCGCCAGGTTGCAACGTCACCGGCGGCAGGGCAAAGCGCTTGAGGGCCTCAAGCCGGGACCCGTGCAGCGCGTCTGGACCGGCTGTCCCAGGGCCGGCCGCGAGGGCCACCAAATCCATCGTGGCGTCCGGCCCGGGTTGTAGCACGAGCTCTCCGATCCCCGCCGGCAGCCGGTAGACCCCAGCCCACTCAAAGGGCAGCTCTTCGACCAGGAAGTCGGCGTCCTGCGCCAGCTTCGCCGCGAGGTCGAAGGCGTGGATCCGGAGGATGTGCTCCAGCGGCAGCGCCGCGCGCTCCGTGCGGTGGATGCGTGCGGCGGCATTCATCGCGTGCAGGCGGCGCTCGAGCACCTCGACGCTCCTGCCCGCGCAAAGGTCGGTCTTGTTGAGCAGGATGACATCGGCGAAGGCCACCTGTTTCCGGCACTCCTCTGAGGTGTCCAGATGCTGATCCACGTGGTAGGCGTCTAC
>CAMATE010000120.1 GCA_945861075.1 Akkermansia muciniphila | reverse complement strand
ATCGCCTTTTCACCCACCGCAGCTTCACCTGCCCGGTATTCATCCGAGCATTGTTCGGTATCGCCGGATCCATGGCCGTGCAAGGGCCGTTGTTCTTCTGGGTGGCCACGCATCGACGTCATCACCAGCACAGCGATGTGCAGGGCGATCCGCATTCTCCGCACGAACACGGTGAGGGTATGAAGGGCCTGATGCTCGGTTTCTGGCACGCCCACATGGGCTGGATGTTCCGCGGAGCGGATGCCATGACGGTCCGCAGCTTGCCCGACCTCTCCAAGGATCCGGTGGCTCGTGTCATCCATCGCGGTTTTGTGTGGTGGGCTCTGACCGGACTGGTTTTGCCCGGGATTCTCGGCGGCTTGATCACTCAGTCTTGGATGGGTGCCTTCACCGGCTTCCTCTGGGGTGGTTTGGCCCGGGTGTTCATGGGGCACCATGCCACTTGGAGCGTGAATTCAATTTGCCATTTGTGGGGCACCCGCCCCTTCTCGACCCGCGATGAGAGCCGCAACAACGCGGCGGTGGCGGTGGTTTCGCTCGGTGAAGGGTGGCACAACAACCACCACGCCCATCCGCAGTCGGCCCGTCACGGCCTGCGTTGGTATCAGTTCGATATGACCTGGATTCTCATCCGAACGCTCAATTTGTTCGGGTTGGCGTCCAATCTTCAACTGGCCCACTGAGGCAGCGCAGAGGCAGTCAGCCTCTAGGAATAGCAAACGCCGGGGTTTAAAAACTCCCGGCGTTTTTCTTGAACCCGATCCTTCAGGTCCCCTCCTCGATCCGGGAAACGGATTGCTGTTGGGGCTAGGCTTTGCGGTAAAAAGGCTTCTTGACCACCTCGGCGGCGAACCGCTTGCCGCGGATTTCGATCTGGATCGGGGTTCCCGGGGTTGCAAACGACGGCGGAACGTAAGCCAGCCCAATTCCGGCGTTGAGGGTGGGGCTTTGGGTGCCGCTGACCACGGTTCCCACCACGGCATCGGCCGCCACGACCGGATAGCCGGGGCGGGGCGGGGCGGATTTCTCGGTCATGCGGAAGGCCACGCATTTCTTGGCGGGGCCGCCTTCCTTTTGTTTCTGCAGCGCAGAACGGCCGACAAATTCCCCCTTGTCCCATGAAATGAAGAAGCCCAAGCCCGCCTCAACGGGTGAGGTTTGCTCGTCGAGTTCGTGACCGTAGAGCGGGTAGCACACTTCGGTCCGCAGGGTGTCCCGGGCGCCGAGTCCGCAAGGCCGAATGCCCACAGCGGCACCGGCGGCGAGGGTGTTGTTCCAGAGGGTTTCCAGCAGCGCGTTCTGTGCCACCACTTCAAATCCATCTTCACCGGTGTAGCCGGTGCGGGCGACCCACACCGCTTGGCTGGCGTGATCCCAACGTCCGATCTGGTTCTTGGCCAATGCTGAGGCCTGGACGCCCGTGGCACCGGCGAGCGCATGGCCTGGAAACAGGGTATCGATGAATTCAGCGACACGGGGCCCCTGGATGGCGATGGCACCCGTCGTGGCCGAGACGTGGTCCATGCGGACTCCGGCGCGATCCGGGAAGGCATTCCAACGGGCCTCCAGCCAGGCGACGTCGGCGTCGATGCGGCCGGCGTTGATCACGAGGAGGTAGGTTTCTTCGGCGACCCGGTAGGCGTAGAGGTCATCAATGGTGCCTCCGGTTTCCAGACACAAGTGGGTGTACTGGCCGAGGCCGATGGGGAGCTTCCGCAAATCGTTGGTGAGCAATCCATTGAGGAAAGCCAAGGCCTGAGGTCCCTCGAACCAGACTTCACCCATGTGGCTGATGTCGAAGACACCGGCAGCCCGGCGGACTGCGTGGTGTTCCTCGACGATGGAGGTGTACTGTACGGGCATTTCCCAGCCCCCGAACTCGATGAGCTTGCCGCCGAGTTGCTGGTGCGCTGCGAAGAGGGGAGTGCGTTTCAGGGACATGGATGGAATCGGAGCTACGGGTGAGAGAGGCATCGTCCGCGGACGACTTCGAGTCATTGGCGACGGATCTCTCGGTGCCTGTGAGGACGATGATGTTGAAACCTCCGGAATCCAACTCCGGGTTTTGGCGAAGCCGGAACGATTCATTGGGATCGTTCCGGCCAAGGATGGGCGTATCCCGCGTCAGGCGATCACCGACCGGACGACATCACCGGCGACATCGGTCAGGCGGAAGTTGCGGCCGTTGTTGAAGAAGGTGAGTCGCTCGTGATCGAGCCCCATGAGGTGCAATATGGTGGCGTGGAGGTCGTTGACGCTCACCTTGTCGACTTCGGCCTTGTGACCGAAGGCGTCGGTAGCGCCGTGATGCACGCCGCCACGGGCTCCGCCGCCCGCCAGCCAGTAGGTGAAGGCGTGGGGATTGTGGTCTCGGCCCGGATTGCCGCCCTTTTGGGAGACGGGCAGGCGACCGAATTCGCCACCCCAGATGACCAAGGTGTCTTCCAGCAACCCGCGCTGCTCGAGGTCGGCCAGCAGTCCAGCGATGGGTTGGTCGGTCTCTCGCGCGAAGCCCCGGTGATTGCCCACGATGTCTTCATGGCCGTCCCAGCTGCGTTGGTTGTCCATGCCGCCGGAGTAAATCTGCACGAAGCGGACCCCGCGTTCGACCATGCGACGAGCCATCAGGCACTGAGAGGCGAAATGCTTGCAGTGGGGTTGGTCGAGGCCATACAGGTGCTTCAGGTGGTCGGGTTCGCGTTCTACATCAAAGGCGTCGGGCGCAGCCGATTGCATCCGGTAGGCCAGCTCGAAGCTTTCGATTCGCGCTCCCAATTCACCCTCGGATCCCGCCTGAGCCAAGTGTTGTTGATTGAGGGAGCGGAGCAGGTCCAGTTGGGCACGCTGTGCTTCGGCATTCATGCCGGCCGGTCGGTGCAGGTTGTCGATCGGGTCTCCCTTGGGCCGCAGCCAGGTGCCTTGATAGACGCTGGGCAGGAAACCGGCTCCCCAGTTGCTGGCCTGTCCCTTGGGCAAGCCGCGGTCGAGCGGGTCGCTCATCACCACGAAGGAGGGCAGGTCGCGGCTTTCACTCCCCAGTCCATAGGTCATCCAGGAACCGACGCAGGGAAAGCCCATGCGCGTCGAACCCGTGTTGATCATGAACAGTGCCGGGCTGTGGTTGTTGGACTCGGTATGGCAGGAGTGCAGGAAGGCCATCTTGTCCACATGCCGCGACAGGTGCGGGAAGAGGTCGCTGACCCAAGTACCGCTCTGGCCGTGTTGCGCCCAGGCGAAGGGCGACTTCATCAAGGGCCCCACCGAATCGGTGAAGAACCCGGTCTTCTTGTCGAAGCCGGGCAGTTCCTGACCGTGGCGGCGGATCAACTCCGGCTTGTAGTCCCAAGTGTCCACCTGGCTCGGGCCGCCGTTCATGAAAAGCCAGATGACCGATTTGGCCCGGGTCCGGATTTGCGGCGGGCGGGCTGCCAATGGATCGGTCGTAGGGCCGGCCAGGGCTCGGGGCAACAGCAGTCGCTGATCATCGAGCAATCCGGCCAACGCCAGCAAACCGGCGCCGTGACCGGCCCGACGGAAGAGGTCGCGACGCGAAAGGGGGCCATTCAGAGCGGGGTTTGGATTCATGGAGTGGCGGATTTGTTCAGTCGGAGTCCGGGGAGGGGCACAGGGAAGACCGGGTTTTCATCGACCTGGTCGCGAAGAATCTGTTCGGCCCGGGCGATGAGCTCCGGATGCCGTGAGGCCAGGTCGGTCCGTTCGTTCGGATCGGACTTCAGATCGTAGAGTTCCCAAGGGCCTGGTTGTGATGTCTTGAGCCGTTGGCGTACGGCTTTAAAGTCATCCATCCGCACGGCGACCTGGCCCCCGTACTCCGGGAAGGCCCAGACCATCGGGCGGTGCTTTGGTCGGCCGCGGCGACCCATCAGTTCGGGCCAGAGGCTCTGGCCGTCGAGCCCCTTTGGGGTCTTGAGGCCGGCTGCCTCACAGAGCGTCGGAAACCAATCGGCGAAGTAGCTGGGGTGATCGTTGACTGAACCAGCCGGTACCCTGCCTGGAAGCCGGACGATCAGGGGGACTCTGAGACCGCCCTCATAAACCGATCCCTTGTAGCCCCGCAGGCCTGCCGTGCTGTTGAAGAAGGCCGAGTCCACGCCTCCGGTGCCGAAGCGGGGATTTTTCCCGGCTGGATGCGTGGTGCCGTTGTCGCTGGAAAAGACGACCAGCGTGCGGTCGGTCAGGCCGGCCGAATCCAGGGCCTGCATCACTCGGCCGACGTGGTCATCGAGGTCGGAGATCATGGCCGCGTAGGCCGCCCGGGGGCGTGGGTGGGGCAGGTAGCCGTTTTGTCCGCGGTAGGGCTCGTCATCCCAAGACACTGGGAATCGATCGACCGACGCCTTTGGGGGATGCATCGCCACATGGGGTTCGATGAACGCCAGGTAGAGGAAGAACTGGTCTTTCTGATGCTCGGCGATGAAGCGCTCGGCCTCGGTCACCATTCGGGTCGGGGCGTAGTGTTCGGACGTCTGGGCTTCCAGTCGCACCTCTCCCAGGGCTTGTGGCCGGTGGCCAGGGATCGCGGGTTGGTTGAACGGCACTCGCTCCGCATTGCGCCACAGGTGGGACGGATAGTAGCTGTGGGCCACGGCTTGGCAGTTGTAGCCGAAGAAGAGGTCGAAGCCTTGGGTGTTCGGGTCGCCGGTGCTGCCCACCGGCCCCAGTCCCCATTTGCCAATCGCCCCCGTGGCATACCCCGCCTTCCGGAAGACTTGGGCGACTGTCAGAGCCTCCGAGCTGAGGGGGTACTGCCCCTCGTTGAACTGGGGGAAAGCCGTCTGGGCCTGCAAATTGCCGCGGATCTCCGCATGGCCAAGATGGCGGCCTGTCAGGAGCACGCAGCGTGAAGGAGCGCACACCGGAGCACCGCTGTAATGACGCGTGAACCGCATGCCTTGGGCAGCCAATCGGTCAAGGTGGGGAGTGGGAATCTTCTGTTGTCCGTAGCAGCCCAACTCGCCCCAGCCGAGGTCATCCGCGAGGATGAACACCACGTTGAGGGGCGGCGCCCCGGAGGTCGATGCGGCGGAGGCACACTGCGACAGCCATGGGAGCGCCAGAATCGCGAGCAGTCGCAATCGCCCGAGCCAGAGCGCTGCGGAAATGTGGAAATCAGTCCACATAGATGACCTCGTTGAGGCTGATCAGGGTTTGTAGCAAATCGGTGGTGGCCTGCTCGTCTGGCTGCGCCGTTCCGGCCTTCCGGTACCGGTCGGTTTGCTGTTTCACAAAGCCGACGGAGGCCTGCAATTCCACCGGGCTCGGAGACCGTTGCAATGCCCGTTGGTAGGCGGAGGTGACCCATTCGGACGCGTCCAGGGAAGCGTTGTGTGTCGTCCGCTGAGCCCATCCGGAGGCCCACTCTCGGACTTTCGGGTTGTTCATGAGCCAGAGGGCCTGGGGTGCGACGGTGGTTGCGGGTCGAGTGCTCTGGCTGACCAATGGTTCCGGAGCATCGAAGACTTGCATGGCCGGGATGAGTTGGCTGCGCTTGACCGTGAAATAAATGCTCCGGCGACGGCTGGATTCGTCGAGTGTCCCAGGGCCGAAGGGGGTCGCATCGAGGGCGCCGGTGATCCAGAGCAGAGTGTCACGGATGGCCTCGGCTTCCAGTCGGGTCGGAACATGCCGGGACAGCAGTGAGTTGTTCGGGTCCCGTTGCACCTTCACTTCCGACCCCGCCGAAGATTGACGGTAAGTCTGGCTGGTCATCAGGAGGCGATGGATGGGTTTGAGCCGCCATCCACCGCGGATGAGTTCGCCCGCCAACCAATCGAGCAGTTCGGGGTGCGAGGGCTTGGCCCCTTGGATTCCGAAATCATTGGGCGTGGCGACGAGTCCCTGACCGAAATGGTGTTGCCACAGACGATTGACGATGACTCGGGCGAGCAGGTGGCCGGCACCGTCGGTGGTGTCGGTCATCCAGAGCGCCAGTGAGCGTCGTCGGCCTGAATACGGGGCTCCGGTGGGTGGCTGCCAGCGCCACTGGGCCTCCGAGTCTGCGGATTTCATGAGCACCTGCAGGAAACTCTGGGTGGCGACCCCGCGTTTCTGGTCGGCGCTGCCGCGGTGAAGAAAATGCGTCTCGGGCAGGAAATCACCGCCTTGGGTGTGCATGCGCAGGGCGGGGAATCCTTCGCCGCACATCAAGACCTGAGTCAAGGCGGGCTTGGGGCGGTCCTTTTCGTGGGCTTCTGCCTTTT
The DNA here is from genome assembly GCA_945861075.1 of Akkermansia muciniphila. Taxonomy (GTDB): domain Bacteria; phylum Verrucomicrobiota; class Verrucomicrobiia; order Limisphaerales; family UBA9464; genus SXXZ01. Next base: position 3,791 of record CAMATE010000120.1, on the reverse strand, counting down.
GATGAACCTGACGCCAACCGTCGTCCGACGTTTTCCACCAATTCATCAGCGTGGTCCGTTCGCTGGTCGAGAGGGTCTCGGGGCCACCACCAGGTGCTTTCAGCCTTCCCAGAAGGCCAGCGATTTCGGCCGGAATGCCTTCGGAGTCGAAGGATGCCGAAGTCAATGAGGTCACCGAGACCCGCGGACGCCCAATGTGATGGCGGCTGTTGACCTGGAATTCCAACTCGATGGTCAACCGGAGGCCACCGGCGTTCTGGAGCGGGGTCTCGAAGTCGAAGATGGCGGCCTGTCGGGTTCCGAATTTGGGATCCACGGCCCATCCGGTGTGCGGGTCATTGTCCAGTGAGCTGGCAATGGAAAGGTTGCCGTTGTTTTGTTCAAAGGTGGCTCGAGGGCGCACCAGACGGACCTCCTGGCGATCGCCGCCGGAGAGGGGTTGGGCAAAGACCCGGATGCGGCTGAGCCCTAGATTGCCGTTGTCGGCTCGACCAGGGCCCCCATGAGGGAGGCTGGGATCCGGGAGCGCCTCGAGACGCAGCGCGCGCAGACCGGAGGTCGATGTCTGGCCGCTGACGGTGTAAGTGTCGGAATCGGCGTTCTTGCCTTCGGCCAAAAAGGAACCGTCAGCCATCGCCCGGAATGACGCGCCTGCCTTCGATTTCCATTCCTGTGAATTTAGTTGTTCCCAGTCGGCCTGGGTCTTCCATCCGGCTCCGGCTTGCAGCCAGGCATCGAAGCGTCCCGGGAGCACCGTCTGTTCGTAGCGGCTGCGCTCGCCGAGGTATCGGGCGTGTTCTGTATCGAAAGCGGTCTTTTTGCTGAGGGTTAGCTCGGGATCCAAGTCGAGCTGGCGCTGGCTTCGGACGGTGGTGGTGAAGGTGGAGAGCAGTCGGTAGTAGTCCCGGGTGGGGATGGGGTCGAACTTGTGGTCATGGCACCGGGCACACCCCACGGTCAGGCCGAGCATGGCCGAGGTGGTGGTGGCCAGCATGTCATCCATCGCGTCATAGCGGGTCCGCTCCACTTCATTGGCCGTGATTTGCGTGGGGAACACGCCGGCTCCGAGAAACCCGGTCGCCATCAGAGCCAGCGGATTTTCGGGCGCGAATTCATCGCCCGCCAATTGCCACTGCACGAACTGGTCGTAGGGCATGTCGGCATTGAGCGCCTTGATGACAAAGTCCCGATAGTGGTGGGCCCCAGGGCGATCGTAATCATGCTCAAAACCGGAACTTTCGGCGAAGCGGGCCACGTCCAACCAGTGCCGGGCCCAGCGCTCTCCGTGCTGAGGTTGGGCTAGCAGGCTGTCGATGGCCCGTTCCCACGCACCCGGTGAAGCGTCTTTCTCGAGGGCGTCGAGTGCCTCCGGGGTCGGGGGTAGTCCGAGCAAGTCGAAGGAGGCTCGTCGCAAAAGGGTCCGCCGGTTGGACTGCGGATTCAGGGCCAGTCCCTTTTCGGTGAGTCGGGCCTCAATGAAAGCATCCACCGGATGGGCATCTCCAGAAACACCGGCCGGTGGCTGGATGGAGGCCAATGGTTGGTAGGGCCATCCCGTGAAGGGTTTCGGGGCGCGAGATTCAGCCGGGCCCACCGATTTGGAATCTTTGGCGGCACCGGCGATGAGAGGCGCGTCGTAGGGAGCCCCATTGTGGATCCATTCGGACAGCGCACGAACCGAGGCCTCGGGCAGGGGATCCCCCTTGGAGGGCATGTGAGGCTTCTCCGCATGAGCCACCAGTTTCACCAACCGGCTGCCCGGTCCGTCGAAGAGGCGAACAGCCGGACCGTCGGCCCCGCCCCGGAGAAGGTCTTCGCGAGTGGCCAAACTGAACTCACCCTGGGTCTTCTCGCCGCCATGGCATTTCAGGCAGTGCGTGATGAGCAGCGGCCGGATCTCCTTCTGGAATTGGGCCAAACCACGGGTGAATCGCTCGGCGTGGTCAGCGGGCAAGGGGACTGGCGGTTCGGCGGCAGTCAGTCGCTGAGCCCCTACCAGCAAGCCGAGAAACACGGCGAAATGGCCGAAAAACCGCTGGGGATGCTGGGGGGCTGTCATGAAATCGGGTGGTGGTAGTAGTCTGGTTTTGTTGTGTCCCGGGATGCAACTCCCAGATGGCCAGATCGATGATGAATCTTTGGCATCCACTTCCGGTGGGACTTCCTGATAGGGTTCATTCCGTGATTGCTGACTATCTTGACCAGTGCCGCAGTCTTCTGGACGCCGCCGCCGCCCAGGAGGAGACCATTGCGGAGGCTGCGAGCCTCTTTGCAGAGACCATCCTGGCTGGCCGGATGGTGCATTGTTTTGGCTCCGGACACAGCCGCATCCTCGTGGAGGAAATGTGGCCCCGCTACGGCTCTTTTCCTGGGTTCAACCCCATCGTCGAACTTTCGTTGAGCTTCCACAACCTCGTGGTGGGAGCCAATGGCCAGCGCCAGGCCATGTTCCTGGAGAACGTCCATGGATTGGCCGCCCGCATCCTGCGCAACTACGACCTTTCGCCCAAGGACACCGCTTTGGTGGCTTCCTCGTCGGGCTGCAACCTCGTGCCCATCGAAATGGCCGAGGAATTCAAGCGTCGTGGCGTGAAGGTCGTGGCCATTATTTCCAAGGCCCATAGCGAGGCCAGTCGCAGCCAACGCCGCGACGGCCGCAAGCTGCAGGACTTCGCCGACATCGTCCTCGATACCGGGGCGCCGGCGGGCGACGCCATGATCGAGGTTCCGGGTCTCGAGACTCCGGTGGGTCCTGGTTCGACCATTGGTGGGTGCATGCTCATCAATGCCATCAAGGTGGAAGTGGCCGCGCTGCTCACGGAGGCTGGAAAGCCACCCACCGTGCTGACGGCCCCGGCGCTGGTGGGCAACGAGAAGGCTTCTCAGTTGTTCGAGTCCGCCTACGACGAGCATGCCCGCCGTTTGTCCAAGCTGTATGCTCACATCGGTGAGGCTCCGACCGAGTCGCCCGCTGCGAGGCCGCGCCGCGATGGCCGCCCAGAGCGCTCTGAAGATCGTCCGCGCGAAGATCGCGGTCAGGATCGTGGGCCAGAGCGTGGTCGGAATGATGGCGGTCGGAATGACAGTGGCCGTGAGGAACGGGCTCGTAATGATCGCGGTGAGCGATCCGGCAGCCGTGAGTCGGGCCGTGAAAGCGGTCGCGATGGCGGCCGTGGCCGGGTTAGTGAGCGTGACCCGCGCGGAGCCCGTGAGAGCGGTGAATCTCGCGAAATCCGTGAGCCGCGTGAGCCGCGTGAAGTGCCCCAAGCGGCCCCAGTGCGTGAAGTCCGGGATGTGCGATCTGAGCGTCCGGAACGCGCCGAACGGGAACCCCGCGAGGAATATCGCAGTCGCTCCGGAGAGCGGAGTGAACGCTCTGACCGTGGGGGTGATCGCAGTGAGGGAGGCCGTCCGCCTCGTCGCATGGAGGAACCTTCGGAGCGTCCTCAACGCGCCCCGCAGCCCCAAGTCGAGCCCACACCGGTTGTGGAATCTCCCGCACCGTCCGCACAGGTCGAAGTGCCCAAGCCGGCCAACTGGGATCGGATGGACGACATCGAACGCCGTCTCTGGCTGCGCGAGAACGGCCAGGCTCCGGCCCCAGCCCCTCGCGCAGAGGGCGGCGAGCGCCGTGGACGGGAAGATCGCGGTCGTGATGATCGTGGCCGGGATTCAGGCAACCGCCGGGGTGGTCGCGGCCGTCGCCACTGATTTCTTCAGCCATGGCGGTCCTTCTGGTCGAGTGCCCGGATCAACGGGGATTGGTGCACGCCATTAGTGGCGTGCTGCTG
>CAMATE010000119.1 GCA_945861075.1 Akkermansia muciniphila | reverse complement strand
GGTATCGGTATTTCGGTTCGTGGAGGCTGGCCTGGACGCACCGTCTCTGGAAACGGGCCCCGCACAGAACCGAAGCCCGCGATCCTTTGCCGGAGACGCGGGCGACCTGGATTCCAAACAGTCGGCCAGTCCGCGTCAGCCCCGGAGGGCTACACGTACGGCTACCTGTTCACGCATCGGAATCACGGGCGGACGCTATCGAAGCCCCCAAGCCAGCGGCAACGGGTTTTTTCCGGTGAACAAGGTGGTCGGGGCTTTGCGAGGCCTAGGGACCTTGCCTATGGTTTGGTGAATGACCCGATGGATCCTGAGCCCAACCGTGCTGCTGTTATGGTTGCTTTCCGCGCTGATTGCGGAGGCTCAACCGCAGCGTTTGATTCCCCGGGGCGACTTGTGGCGTATGGCTAAGGGAACCACCGAGGCGTCTTCACCCGATCCGACCGGGTGGCGGGCGATTGGGTTTAATGATGCCGCGTGGTCGGTGGCGATGCTGCCAGTTTTCTACGGCGAGGCGCTGACAGGCACCGAATTGCCCGACATGCAGAATCAGTATTCCACGGTTTTCTTGAGGCGTTCGTTCACCGTGGGCTCACCGGCGGATGTTCGAAGCCTGATTTTGCGGGTGAAGGTGGACGACGGGTTCATCGCCTGGATCAACGGGCGTGAAGTGGCTCGCTTCGGAGCTCCGGAGGGTGAAGTCGCTCTCGTTTCCCTCGCTTCGTTGACGGCGGCCGAGCCTGTCGATTTTGCTGACTACGCAGTAGCCCTGCCCAAGGAAGTGCTCAAGTCCGGGACCAATGTACTGGCGATCCAAGCGTTCAACGCGACCTTGGCCAGCAGCGATTTGGTCCTCGATGCGGAATTGGAAGCCGACATGGATGCCCAGCCGCCCCGGATCGCGCGGATCCTGCCGGCCGAGGGGTCCGTTGTGGAGCCGTTCAGTTCGGTTGAGGTGCTCTTCGATGAGCCCGTGCGGGGTGTCGACGCATCCGATTTGAAGATCAACGGATTGTCCGCGCAGTCGGTGGTGGCGGTCGCTCCCGATCAATATTTGTTCAGCTTTCCCAAGACGCCGGTGGGCACGGTCGGCTTTCAATTCGTTTCCGGCCACGGAATCACCGACTTGTCTTCGGCGGGGCTTCCCTTCGCGGGAGCCACGTGGTCGGTGACCGTGGAAGGCGGAACCGAAGCCAAGGGGGTTCTCATCAACGAATTCCTCGCGGTGAATAGCCGAGGTTTGCGCGATGAGGATGGCGACAATTCCGATTGGATTGAACTCTTCAACAGCGGCACCTCGCTGGCCTCCATGCAGGGTTGGGCGCTGGTGGCAGGGACCGACCGTTGGGTTTTTCCATCGTTGTTCTTGGCCCCCAACGGCCGCCTGCGGGTGTTCGCCTCAGGCAAGAACCGCACGAACGACACCGCGCGTTTGCACACCTCGTTCCGCCTCAGCTCCGCGGGTGAACGCTTGGCGCTGCTCAATGCCCAAGGGGTGGTCCAAGACGAATACGCCCCGACCTATCCGCCTCAGCGGGCGGACGTTTCCTATGGACATGCCGAAGGGGCGCCTAACCGAAATGGTTATTTTGTGGCTCCGACTCCGGGTGCACCGAATGGAGCCAAGGGCGACGGCTTTGCCCCCGAGGTCGAATTCTCGGTTTCCAGCGGAACGTATTCCGGTGCTCTGGAAGTGCAGTTGAGCTCGTCCACCAACGCACCTGTGCCGGTCGGAACGGTGATCCGCTACACGGTGGATGGATCCATGCCCACCGAGACATCGCTGGTGTATTCGACGCCGCTGCGGTTCAACAATCTGGCGGTCCGACTGCGTGCCCGAGCCTTCACCAGTGGATTGTTGCCCGGGGAATTGCGCGGTGAAACGTATCTGCCTCTGACCACGACGGTGGCCAACTTCCGTTCGGATCTACCAGTGATGCTCATTCATGATTTTGGTCAGGGACGTCCGCCGGCCAACACGCGGGTCTTCGCCCACATGCAACTGTATGAGCCTGATACCAACGGAGTGACGCGGTTGACGAATGCTCCCACCTTGGCCACGCGAGCCGGCCTCTCCATTCGGGGTTCCAGCACTGAAGGTATTCCCAAATCTAGTTATCGGGTGGAGTTCCGCGATGAGTGGGACAACGACCGCCCGCTGTCACCCTTGGGAATGCCCGCCGACGGCGATTGGGTGATGTACGCTCCCAACTACTTCGAGCCGGTGCTCATCCACAATCCGTTCATGCACCAGCTGAGCCGGGACATCGGGCGCTATTCGCCGAATGCCCGCTTCGTGGAGGTTTATTTCGTGGGTTCGGGAACCGGGGCGATCGACTCGTCCAGTTATGCGGGCATTTATGTGCTCATGGATCGGATCGAGGTGGGCAAGGACCGGGTCGATGCCGGGACCTTGGAGCCGGAGAACCTCACGCTGCCCTCGCTGTCCGGCGGTTACCTCATGAAGATCGACCGCTTGGATCCGGGAGACGCCGGGATCTTTGCGGCCAATCAGACGGTGGCTCTGGTGGATCCGAGAGAAGATCAACTCCGGTTGCCGGCCCGTGCCCCGCAGTTGAATTACATTCGCAACTACCTCACCTCCTTCGGCAATGCCCTGTACGACAATGCTCGTTTCACCAATCCGGTGACCGGATTCCGGGCCTACATCGACACCGGCTCTTGGGTGGATCACCACCTGCTGAACGTGCTGTCTTTCAACGTGGATGCCTTGCGACTCAGCGCCTTCTTTTACAAGAAACGCGAAGGTAAGATCCATTTTGGCCCAATTTGGGATTTCGATCGGACTCTCGGCTCCACCGATGGGCGGGACTCTAACCCGCGGGTTTGGCGATCCCAAAGCGGGGATCTCGGCACCGATTTCTTCAATTATCCGTGGTGGGATCGGGTCTTCCGCGATCCCGATTTTTATCAGGACTACATTGATCGCTATCAGGATCTTCGAACCCGTCAATTTGCCACCACCAACCTCTGGCGTCTCATCGACGACCTAGCCCGGCAGGTGCGAACCGCACAACCCCGCGAGCAGAATCGATGGGGAGTTGCGCCTCGAGGCGGCAGTTATCAGGCGGAGGTCAACTTGATGAAGGCGTGGATTTCGAATCGGACCGATTTCATGGATCGCCAATTCGTGTCTCCGCCCCGTTTGGCGAGTCCCTCGGGCCGAGTGGCGTCCGGATTCGGTGCGGAGATCATCGCACCCACAGGCCTGACGACATCCGTCTATTATACCACCGACGGGTCCGATCCCCGCTGGCCCGGTGGCCGGACCAATCCCGCGGCCCGTCGGTACATGGGCAGTCCCATTGTTCTGGAGGCCAATTCCAAGCTGGTGGCTCGTTCGGTGAACCCTTTCCACTCCGCGCTGACCGGTGCCAACAACCCGCCCTTGAAATCCACGTGGTCGGGCCCGGTATCGGCCACCTATGTGGTGAAGCCCATACCGCTGGTGGTGAGTGAAATCCACTTCCACCCGGATGATGGTGGGGCGCCCGGAGACGCGGACAATCTGGAGTTCGTGGAGCTCTGGAATCGGGGCGATAGTCCCGTTTCGTTGGCGGGAATGCGCCTCCGCGGCGGCATCGACTTCACTTGGTCGCTCACCAATGCCCCGACACTGGCACCCGGTGCCTACGGAGTTCTGGTCCGGAATTTGGCGCGGTTCTCGGTTGCCAACCTGACGGTGACCAACCTGATCGGTGAATACGGCTCCGATCAGTTGGCCAATGACGGGGAACGCTTGGCACTCAGCGGTCCGCTGGATGAGCCCGTGTTTGATTTCCGCTATGAGGCTTCGTGGGAACCGTTGGCCGACGGGGGAGGGTACTCGTTGGTGTTGGCCAATCCGTCGTCACCGGGAGATCCGGCGTTGGCCGCCTCTTGGAAGCGCAGTGCGCGGTTGGCCGGATCACCTGGCGTGCCAGACCCCAAAACAGCCGAGGAGTCGGTGCGTGTGGTGGCGGAACGGGATGCGACGGGTATCCGCTTCCGCTTCGATGCGGCGGCGGGCTCATCCCACCGCTTGGAGGAACGGGTTTCTCTCTCGGAGGGCGATTGGACTTCGTTGAACACATGGCCCGCTGCCACGGTTACCCGTGCCGAGGAGTTTCGCGTCGAAACCTCCGGCACCACCCGATTCTTCCGGGTGCGTCGGTTTTGACGCGATTCGGGCAACTCGGGTGATTTGGATCGAAGCACGATCGGTTTGAAAATCCGGTTTCCTTCTGGGGTTTCCGCGTTTGGAATCGGTGGATATGAACCGAGTGTTGGTGCTTTTCGATTCGTTGTCGGGCAACACCGCCAAAATGGCGGAATTGGTGGCCGAGGGAGCTCGATCGGTGCCCGACACCGAAGTGCGGGTGCGCTCCATTGCGGACGCCACCGCCGACGATGTCCTGTGGTGTGACGGACTCGCGCTGGGTAGCCCGACCAACATGGGCATCCTCTCGTGGCGCATGAAGCGCTTCTGGGACGAGGTCATGGGTCCGCACTGGATGAAGGTGGACGGCAAGATCGGGTGCGCCTTCAGTACCGCCGGTGGTTGGGGCGGTGGGATGGAACTGGCCTGCCAGAGTTTGCTGACCGTGTTGATGAACTTCGGGTTTCTGGTCTTTGGCGTCACCGACTACGCCACCCGCTTGCACACGCCGCACTATGGGGCCGTCGTGGTGAAGGAACCTCGGGGCGAGGATGCCGAGGGCGTGTGCCGTCTTCTGGGTCGCCGTTTGGCCGAGTGGACGGCTGTCCATGTCCACGGTCGCCAGGAGTTGCATCCTTTAAAGAACCCGGATCGCCGCCCCCCAGGATGACGAGGGTTCCGCTGATGTGAGGAGTCATCCGGTCTTCTGGAAAAACCACGACGCCCCCAATTCCAAACTCATGCGATTCCTTCTGTTCGCGCTCCTGCTGTTGGGGATGGGTCGCGAGGCTCGGGCCACTTGGTACAGTGAAAACGTGGAGGACGGTGCGGACATCATCTTGATGGACTTGCGCTGGCCCTGGTGGCCTTCCGGTACCTACTTTGCGAACTGGAACTCGAGCTTCAATCCGAAGCCCAACAATCTGAGCTTTTACGCGGGATTCACCAGTTATGTCCCGGACGGCCCGGGGCAGACTCCCCACCCGGATGCCTTGCGGCAGGATGGTTTCCGGCCGGGATCGGTGTGGACGTTCTGGGGCAGCGATGTGGCCGGAACACCGGTACGCTTCACCGATGTGGCGCCAAATTTGTACATCAAGAACGACTACGGCGGCGAAGGGAGCAGCGGCACCACTGGGGCGGAAGTGTGGCCCTTTGTGCAGCGCCAGCGCTGGTACACGATGCTGGGACGGGTCTGGCAACCAGTCGGCGGTGGAAACCATGCATTTGTCGGGCGCTGGCTCAAGGACTCTGCGAGCGGTCACTGGCATCTCATTGGGGTGGCGCGTTTGCCCATTCCCGCCACGTCGTTCACCGGTAACAGCGGGTTTCTCGAGCCGCTGACCAGCGAGAAGGCTGTGCGTTCGCTGCACCGGCGATTCGGATATTTCCGCAAGGCGGGGCAGTGGCGGAAATCGGACACCATCACCATCGCCAAGACCCAGTTCGTCGTGGTGAATACCGTGGCGGAGGACGATCACGAGTATGCCGCCATTGAATACGCGCAGCGCCCCGATTTGTTGCCCCGGCAGCTCAGCGGGCCCGTGTTGTCGGGTGACAAAAAACATGTGTTCACCGTTCGCCAACCCGACGGACCCTCCCTCGACCAGCCGGCCGTGGTGAATGTCCGGGCGGTGAGGTCCGGCGGTCAAATAGGTGTCTCGTGGCAAGTGCCGCCGACTGCGTCTCCGGCCTTCTCGTATCGGGTTGAGCTTTACGACAATCCGCGATGCGAAGGTCGGCCGATGGTGGTCCAGGAAGAGCGGAACCCCTCGTTGCGGGACATGCTGGTGGATGCGCCGATCTCGGCCTCCACGGTGCGCTTCACTCTGACCGATATCTTTGATCAAACAGCACCGGCAGTCATCGTCTCCCCGGCCATGGTGAAGGTGTCGGCCCCGCCGCCGGTCACCGCGCCGACCCTCTCTGGCTTGCTCTACGAGTTGCGTCACCAGGATTCGAAGCGGCGGGTGAATTACTTTGATCCGCCATTGCAGAAGCCCGACGAGGAACACCACTGGCTGAGGTTGGATGAAATCCCCCAAGGCCATGTCGTGCGGCGCGGGGTTTCCCGTGGATTCGATCTGGGTGTGCGGGAGAACCGGGATCGCGGCTACTCATTGACGTTCCGTGGTTTGCTGCGCGTGCCCAAGGCGGGAGTTCACATTTTCCGGGCTCAAATCGACGGTGCCTATCGCTTTCAACTCGATGGCGGCGATGTGCTGACATGGGACGGTCAACACGGCACGACGGAGCGGGCGGCGGTGATGGTTTTAGCGGCTGGCGACCATGCGTTGTCCGTGGAGCATGTCTACGATGCGTTGCCGGCGCGGAATTTCAGCATCGAGTGGGAGGGGCCTGGCTTTTCGCGGCAGCCCATTGCGTTGGATTCCCTCCGGGTGCTGGATACGGGTGATTTTCCCAATATTACCGTTCAGGCCGAAGCGCTGGGTGATGGCACGGGGCAGGTGACGGTGAGGTCGGACGCCCGGGGCCACGCATTGAACCGGACCGCGCTGTTCCTGGGGTCCTTGCAGTTGGCGGAGACCAACGGCCCGTCGCTCAGCTACCAAGGCCCACTGCCTTCGGGGACCAATACGCTGTGGGCGCGATTGCTTTTTGATGGTGATCACACCGTCGACTCCGCTCCTGAGCGTCTCGTTGTGACCGGTAAGCCTGTGTCCCACGAGTGGGCTGTGCGCAATGTAGGGGATGCCAAGGCGACGGCCGGCTTGTGGCAAACCGGCTCGAACCGCTTTCAGTTCTTCGGGAACGGGATGCACACCGTCAGCCAACGCCGGGTGGGCGATTTCACGGCCACGGGTCGAATCGATGATTACAACGGCTCCCGCGGAGAACCCGTTAACCGGCGAGCTTGGGTGGGATTGGCGGCCTTCGAACACGGTGAGCGTTTGAATTGGGAATGGGGTCAGCAGTTCTATTTGGTGCAGACGGCGGCCGACGGGTTGCGTTCCTCGGCGGATTTCTCCGACTTGGGCGGGGGGCGGATTAGTTCCTATGAACTGCCCCAAGGCCGCTCGTGGGTGCGCATCGTGCGGCAAGGCAATGTGTGGACAGCCTGGTCTTCGAAGGACGGGCGGCAGTGGGAATGCGGTGCCTATCAGTACCGGAAGACTCCGCCAGAAATGGATGTAGGGCTGTTCTTCAGTGCCTTGCCTCAGGAGGCGCGGGCCCACTATCACGCGCGGGTTTCGAACTTCTCCATCGATGCGGGTGTGGTTCCCGAATCCACCGCGCCGCTTCCCATCGTGGCCCAGCACACGCAGGGCGATCGGTTGACCGGAGTGGTGCTGGCTCGATCCGATACCAACGTGGTTGTGGTGCGGTCTTCAGGATTCGGCCTGCTTCGCTCGACCGATGGGGGTCAGTCGTGGGTGTCTGCCAATGGTGATTTGGGTGGAGACGACCTCCAGGTCCGCAGTGTGGCCATTCATCCGGAGAATCCCCAAATCCTGTTTCGGGCCAACGGGATCGGTCCGACGAGTGGGCTTTGGAAGTCCAACGACGGTGGTCAGAGTTGGGTTCGGTTGGGGTTGGAGGGCGATTTTGATGGAGCCGGGCCCTCGGCGCTTTGCGGTGAAATCATCGCGTTTGATTTGCGGGCCCCTCAGATCGTGTATGTGGGCTGCGAATCCCGTGGTCTGTTCAAGAGCACCGACGGCGGTGCCACGTGGGTTGACTTGGGGCTGAAAGGTGAACGTATCACAGCGGTGGTGGTGTGGCCGTGGGAGCGCTATTACCCAGCCGTTGCTCGTGGAAAGACGGAGTTGTGCGTGACGACGTGTGCGGATCGTTGGATGTCTTATCTCGGGCGGGGCGAGCCCGTGGTCGCCACTCCAGCGACGATGACCCGGAGCTACGTGTTGTCTGACCGGGGACGATCCCTTTCTGTCCTCGACGAGCGGGAGGACACGGGGTTCTTCAATGTGGCTTTTGACAAGGCCACCCAAACCACGCGGGTCATGAGTTTTGCGACGGCCCACGGATTTCAGCACAACTCCGGCGGGCACATGTCACTGTTTCCCGAGCAAAAGCAGTTCGAGTCGTTTCGGCCCTTCACGGGACTGGGGGCCACGGCGATGGGGGATCGCAAGTTCGGTCGCTTCATCACCCAAGCGCTGAACCCGAGCGTTCCAGGACGCCTTTCGCGAAGTGAAATCTGGGCCGAAGAATGGGCGTGGCTGCCGTCCCAGGGCCGGGTTCCGAAAGGGGGGCTGATTGCAGCCTGTGGAGATCTTCACCACGGCGACCAGTGGTGGTTCGTGCACACCGATGGACTTTATGCGTCACCGGATGGCGGCCGGAGCCTGATCCAGGTTTTGGAGGCCTCGGGGCGTCCGATCCTCGCCGAACAGAAGCCTCGTTGATGGTTCGGAAGGGATTGAAACCCCTCCAGCAATGCCATTTCCGGTCGGGAAGGGGAATAGATTGACGGTCCCGGAGCAGATTGCGCTTGAAGCCCCTTCGGAGGACCCGCAGAAACGTCTTGCCGGCGGCGGCCGAAACGGTTCGACGCCCGGTGCACCCGATCATGTTGAATGCCTTTGTCCGTGGACTGTTGGTGGGCCTCCTGCCGTTGGCCGGCTCTGTTGCTGTGTTGGCCGGCTCTCCGCCAGATGCCGGATCGCCAACGGACAGCGTCTGGTTTCGATCCCTCTCCACGGGCGTCGCTTTGGAGGTGGGTTCGGCGCCGGATGCATCGGCTCGTCTGCCGGTGATTCGACGCCAGCCGATCAGTCAAGGGGCCTATGCCGGCGATACGGTGACTCTTTCGGTGGAGGCCCTCCCGTCCTCATTGGATGGGGCTGCTGTCCTGACTTACCAGTGGTTGGCCGGCACCAACCTGACACCCATCGTCAACGGGGCCTACAATTCGACCAATTCGACCTTGCCGCAGTTGGTCTTGACCAATGTGGCCACCGGTTACAGCGGTCCGTTCCGGGTCGCCGTTTCGTCGGGAACCAACACGGTGGTGAGCGAACCGGCCACTCTGTCGGTGGTCCTCGGGGTTGCCTCACGGTTTCGGTTGGGCACGGTTTCGGTGACCACCAACGCCGGTCCCGAAGCACGACTTCAGTTTTCTTTCCCGGTGGTTTTCTCGGTGTTCGGTTCGGACCGGGGCGTCGGAGTGACTTGGACCTATGACCCAACGGTGGTTCGGGACTTGGCCTTCGTCGCCAGCACCGATGCGCCGACCAATACCCTCGTCCGGACAGCCTCGGCCACAGGGCGTTTCTCCTTTGCCTATACCCTCACCAACTCCTCCTCCGTGAGGTTCACAACGGATCAGCAAATTGGTCGATTGGTGCTAACCACATCCAACGATCGTGATCCTGCACAAGCATTGGCGGCGGCCCGTCTGGTGCCGGTGCAGGACGATCCTTCGACGAATATCGCTCGGCCTTTTCTGCCGTTGCCTAGTGGTAGCGATCGGGTTCTGGGAACCAATTTGGCCGATCTGGTGACCTTCCCGCTGAACATCCTCATGACGCCGCAGGTGATTCCCAGCGGGCCCGTCACTCTCAATCGCCAAACGGGTTATTTCGAGCAGCGGGCGCAGGTGGTCAACTTGCGCTCGGAATCCTTGGCGGATGTCCTCCTGATCGTCACGGGGTTGACCAATGACACCCGCGGCGTCTTGGTCTCACTCGCTAGCTCGCTGGGCCCGGTGGGAACTCCGCCCAATCCTTCGGTGTTCGTCGGTCCGATGAACGCGTTTGCCATCCGGCCGATCACCTTCGAGTACTACGTTTCGGACGGTCAGGCCTCCAGCATCGGAACGCCGGGATACGTGACCGAATTCGCCTTGGACAGCACCATCCAGACTCCAGTGGGACGTCGCAGTTTGGTGCCGGTGACCTACAAGCCGGTGCTGACAG
>CAMATE010000118.1 GCA_945861075.1 Akkermansia muciniphila | reverse complement strand
CGCTACCCACCACGACGTTTGGGCTCTGAACCCATTCGCGACGCCATGCTCGCGGTGGCCGGAGAACTCAATCGACAACGCGGTGGCCGGGGTTTCGACCTCTTCGATCAACGCGGGGGCCTCAGCGGATTCAAACCGGTGGAGTCCTTCCCGGCCGACGGCCTGCGCCGCATGATTTACGCGCATAAAGTGCGCAGAGAACCCGAGGCGGTGTTCGGAGCCTTCGATTGCCCCGATGCCGGACAGAGCACATCACGGCGGCGCGAATCGACGACCCCGATCCAAGCCCTGAATCTTTGGAACAGCCGCTTCACGCTGGAACGCTCGTCCGCCTTGGCGCGTCGGGTGCGAGGGGAAGCCGGAAGCCTGCCGCAAAACCAAGTCCAACGGGCCTTTCTGCTGACCCTGTCCCGCCACGCCACGCCGGCCGAAGAACAGGAAGCCCTGGAGGCTTTACGGGGACAGGATCTCGAGGTGCTGTGCCGGGCCCTCCTCAACAGCAACGAATTCCTCTTCATTCCATGAACCCCAGGGCCGAATCGCTTTCTTTCCAGGGACATGGGCTGCTCGACCGCCGGGGGTTCCTGGGGCGCAGTGCCACCGCGCTGGGCTCGGTCGCCCTCACCCACCTGCTCGGCCGGGAGGGCCTTCTGGCGGCCCAACCCGATCCAAGCGCTGTCCTCGCTGACCTGGCCCACCCCAACCGTCCGCGTCCGCCGCACTTCTCCCCGAAGGCCCAGAACGTCATCGTGATTTTTTGCGCCGGGGCGGTCAGCCAACTCGAAACCTGGGACTACAAGCCTGAGCTCCACCGTTGGCACGACAAGCCCATGCCGGGCGGACCGGCCGTGACGTTCCAGGGACCGGCCGGAAATCTGGCCCGCCCTCAGTACGCGTTCCGACCGCGCGGACAAACCGGCAAGATGGTCTCGGACCTCATCCCGCACCTGGCCGAATTGACCGACGACATCGCTTTCGTTCATTCGCTCACCAGTAAGAGCAACACCCACGGGCCTGCCGAAAACTTTCTCTCCACAGGCTTCGCACTCGACGGGTTCCCCAGTGTTGGTTCGTGGATTGGCTATGCGTTGGGCACCGACAACCAGGATCTGCCCGCCTTCGTCTCGCTGCTCGACCCTCGCGGCGTCCCGCAAAATGGATCGAACAACTGGGGTTCAGGCTTCCTGCCGGCCACCTTTCAAGGAACGACGTGGAGCGCCCAAAATCCGGTGCGTCACCTGTCGGCTCCAGGAATCACCCGTGACGCCGATCAAGCCGCCCGACGCCTGCTCGGGCAGTTGAACCAGCGCCACCTCGAAGCGCACCCCGGTGACGAAAAACTCGCCGCGCGAATCGCCAGCTATGAGTTGGCGGCGCGAATGCAGCTCAGCGTTCCGGAGATCAGCGATTTGTCCACTGAGCCGGCCCACATCCTGAGAGCCTACGGAGCCGATGACACCGGCCATCCCATCAAGGCGGGTTTCGCCCGCAACTGCATCCTGGCACGGCGGCTCGTGGAGCGGGGCGTGCGCTTTGTGCAACTCTTCAATGGGGCCTACGCCAGCGGCGGCGAACTCAACTGGGACGGTCACAACAAGCTCAAGGAACAGTACGACCGCCACGCATCCATCCTCGATCAACCCGCGGCCGCCCTCATCCGAGACCTAGGGCAGCGGGGTCTTCTGGAGAACACCCTCGTGGTCTGGTGCACCGAATTCGGACGCATGCCGTTTTTCCAGAAGGGTGCCCAAGGAAGGGACCACAACCCGGACGGGTTCACCTGTTGGATGACCGGCGCCGGAATTCGCAAAGGAGTCAGCCATGGCGTGACCGATGAACTCGGACGGGCGGCCGTGAAGGACATCCATCCGCTGTACGACTTCAATGCCACCCTGCTGCACTTGCTCGGATTGGACCACGAACGACTGACCTTTGAGCACAACGGAGTGCAGCGACGCCTGACCAATGTCGAAGGCCACGTGATCCGAGAAATCCTGGCCTGATCTCGAAGTCTTCCCGCCGAACCACGCTCCATCCTTGCCTTGCGACGGCTTCGAGCCTACCGATCTCCAACACGCACCCCGGGAAAGATCGCCGGAATCGGCCAGTTCCCCGGTTGAGGTCGCGTGCCTCGAAGCGCATGTCCCAATTCATCGATACCCCAGTCCCGTGGTGGCAGGTGATGGCCATTGGCCGCAACCCCCGCACCACACTGGTGCGGCTGGCCATCACACTGGTGCTCGTCTTCGTCGGTTTCCGGATGTCCATCCAACCCATTTTGGTTCAGGGCATCAGCATGCAGCCCACCTACCGGGACGGTCAGCGGCGCTTTCTCAACAAGTTGGCCTACCGGTCTGCACAGCCCCTACGCGGAGACGTGATCGGAATCCGAGAGGCGGGCAAACAAGTCCTCCTCCTCAAACGGGTGATTGCTCTTCCCGGGGAGCGATTGCGCATCGTGCAAGGCACGGTCCTCATTAACGGTGAACCGCTGGAGGAGCCCTACCTCCTACCCCCGACCAATGGGGTCCAAAACCCGGCCCGGTGGAATATCGAAGAAGTCCGACTGCAGGAGGATGAACTCTATGTCATCGGCGACAACCGATCCATGCGCCAGGGCGACCACTACTTTGGGATCGTGAATGAAAACCGCATTGTCGGCCGTCTGATGAACCCATGATTCCCTTGCCTCGGAAGATCTGGCTCGGAGTGCTGGTCGCCCTGGCGATCGGAGCGCTCTGGTGGCTCATCCCCTCCGAGGAGGAGCGCATCCAAAGAGTCCTCGAGCAGGCCCGGGCTTCCGTGTCGTCCGAGGGCAAACCCGCCGATGGCTTGGCTTTGCTGGCCCGGGTGGGTCAATTGACCCAGTGCCTGACCCGGGATGTGGAAATCCAGGTGGATGTCTTTGGCGGGCTCTCTGGAAATCTCACCGGGGTGGATGAGGTTCGGGCGGCCGCGGCGGGGATGGCTCAACAATTCCCCGGACTGAAGGTCCGACTCAGCGAGATCCAAATCAGCGAACTCATGCCGACATCGGCGAGGGCCACATTGGTCGCCGCCATCGACACGGGGTCCCGGAATGGCCAGACAGCCCAGGAGTTCGAACTGCGGTTCCGAAAGTGGGAAGGCCGGTGGTACATCTCCAAGGTGGCCACCGTTCAAGCTCTGCGGGCGCGTTGAATCCTACCCTGCGGGCATAAACCCTTGCTGACAACCCGGGCGGTGCCAGTACCTTGCCGCCACATGAAGACACTGCTCATCTTCGGCTGCTTGGGTTTGTCCATTGGTGGGGGCCACATCTGGGGCATCGCGCTCAACTTCCACCTCCCGGTAGTCGTCTCCGTCATCGGTGCCATCGCCACGGTCACCGGCGGACTTCTGGCCGGACTGATCGGCGCGTCCGACGAGATCGAGGGTTGATTCGACGGCCGGTGCCGAAAGGTTCCCGAGCCGCCGCGGCAATGGTCAGCGCCCGCCCTTGAGCAACTCGCGCAAGGCTTTGCGGGGATCGGCCACCAGTTCGGGAGTGACCTCGAACCGCCGCACCTTGCTGGACGGCAAGGCGAACTTGAGGTCCCGGAACACACGCTCGCACACGGTCATCAATCCTCGGGCACCCGTGTTTTCCTGACCCGCCAGCCGGGCCAGACTCCGGAGTCCCGCATCGGTGAATCCCACCTCGATCCCATAGGCCGAGAAGGCGCGTTCGTACTGGTGGATGAGGCTGCTCTCACTCTTGCGGAGCACATTGAACAAGTCGTCGGCATCCAGCCCATGACACGCCACGCGCACGGGCAAACGACCCACAAATTCCGGCTCCAGCCCATACTGGATGAAGTCGCTGGTCATGGCCTCGGCCAACAGCTCATCGGTACTGAGGCGAGACGCTTTCGAAGCCGACCCGGGCGCATCAACGGCACCGCTCGTGGCCGACGTCAGCAACCGGGAACGAATTCGCTGATCCAAACCGGCAAAGGCACCGCTGACGATGAAGAGGATGTGGCGGGTATTGATGGTCTCCGGTTGGCCCGATCCATTGCCGCGCATCGCCGTCATGGCGTTCTGGATTTGCGCGTTCATGTCATTGGGTGACACCACCGGGACGTCACCATCCTCCATGAGCTTGAGCAGGTTGGTTTGCACACCCCGACCCGACACATCCCGGCCCCCGCTCTCACCCCGCGTGGCCAATTTGTCCACTTCGTCCAGGTAGATGATTCCATGCTCGGCGCGTTTTACATTCCCGCCAGCTTTGCGGACGAGATCGCGAACCAGATCATCCACATCGCCGCCGACGTAGCCGGTCTCGCTGAACTTGGTCGCGTCGGCCTTCACGAACGGCACACCAATCAGCTCGGCCGCCGACCGGATCAAGTGCGTCTTGCCCACACCGGTCGGACCCAGAAGGAGCACGTTCTGCTTTTGATAGAATGGGGCATCCACCCCTTCCTTCGTCATCCGCACGTGCTGGAAATGGTCGCACAAGGCCACACCGAGCACCTTCTTGGCTTCCGTCTGGCCAATCACGAAGCGATCGAGATGCCGGGCGATTTCCCGGGGCTTCAAATTGAAGGTGAACTGCTCGGAAGGGATGGCCACCGTCGCCACTCCCGGCTTGGTCCAGGATTCTTTCTCCGGCCGGGCCCGACGACGGCGGCTGGGAACAGCAGGTCCCTCAGCGACGGGGCCGAGGGCATCAGGATGACCGGAAGGAATCTTGGACATAGAAGCAGTGATGCGACTGCAAATGCAGTCTGTCGCAACGGTGGAGCCATTCCGCAGAAATCCCAAACGCGATTTCCAAACACGATTTCGGATTGGGGCTTTCAAACCGAGTCGACCCATTCGACCCATTCGACCCATATCCGCTGATCCCCTGGGCGCGGGAGCCGGTGATTGACCCGATTGGGTTTCACGGAAGAATGACAACATGCCCCGCGAATCTGCGAGCGCCCGCCGGCAACGGGTCGGTACCGTGATGGAACGCCTGCGTTCCACCTATCCGGAAGCCCATTGTGAATTGCGCTTCTCGAACCCATTGGAACTCTTGATCGCCACCATCTTGTCGGCCCAGTGCACGGACAAGCAGGTCAACATCGTCACCGAGGATCTGTTCCAAAAATACCGATCCGCCAGTGACTATGCTCAGGCGGATCCGGAAACCCTGGCCCAGGACGTCCGCCGCATCGGGCTCTTCCGCAACAAGGCCCGCAACATCCAGTCCTGCTGTCGCGTGCTGGTGGAACAACACGGGGGACAGGTTCCGCAGTCGATGGAAGCCCTCGTCGCCCTCGATGGGGTGGGCCGCAAGACGGCCAATGTCGTGCTGGGAAACGCCTTTGGCATCCAATCTGGCATCGTCGTCGATACGCATGTGGCCCACCTCTCCCAGCGACTTCGATTGAGCGCTCACACCCAACCTGAGAAAATCGAACAGGACTTGATGCAATGGGTGGTTCCCACCGATTGGACACTGTTCAGCCACTGGCTCATTTGGCATGGCCGGCGACGCTGCGGGGCGCGCTCCCCCGAGTGCAACGCCTGTGAAATCCGCGATTTGTGTCCCTCGGCGATCCATTGATCCGGGACCGCGGCTTCTCGACGGAATCAATCGATCACGACCTCTGATTTTTTGAGCGGCTGACAGCCTTCCGCTGAACTCGAATTCCCCTCGTTCCGGGCAAAGGATCCGGGCACTCTTTTCAACGATGACCAACGCGGAAGCACTCTCCTTGTTCCGGCAAACCGGAGCCCTGCTCGACGGGCACTTCATCCTTCGCAGTGGCTTGCACAGCCGTCAGTTCTTCCAATGCGCTCAAGCCTTGCAGGAAATGCCGCTGGTGGAGCGTTTTGGTGCGGCGCTGGCGGAGAAAGTGCGAGCTCTCGGAATCGAGACAGTGATCGCTCCGGCGATGGGCGGGCTGGTCATCGGTCAAGAGGTGGCTCGCCAACTGCGTTGCCGCTTCATCTTCGCCGAAAAGGAAAATGGAGTTCTGGTTCTGCGGCGTGGGTTCAAGATCCGGCCCGGAGAGCGCTGCCTCGTTGTGGAAGACGTGGTCACCAAGGGCGGGCGCGCGTTGGAGACCGTCCACATTGTCCAAGGCCTGCAAGGGACGGTCGCCGGCGTTGCCATGGTCGTGGACCGCTCGGACGGCACCTTGGATTTGGGGGTTCCTTTGATCCCGCTCATCCGCCTCGAAGTGGAGACCTTCGATCCCCAGAATTTACCCCCGGACCTGGCAGCCACTCCGGCCACCAAACCCGGCAGCAAGTAGGGTTCGGCTGTGATCGGAACGGGATGGCGGGCCCATCGCTCGTCGTACTGGGCGCTCTCATCGAAGGAATGAGGGATCGGGCGTTCTAGGCAACAGGCGGCCATCCCACCGAGTTCAACACCAATCGGATTTGCTGGTGGAGCACCTCAAGGGAACCTTCGTTCCAGAGGCCATAGTGCGCCCGCTGAAGCTTATCAGCCATCGGGAGCTGAGCGGATAACCGTTGGTTCACCATCTCATCGGACCACTGGCGTTCTCGCAGCCGTTGCCGTTGAGTGCGCTCGCTGCAAGCCAAGGCGATGACGGCCTGAAAGTGTTCGGCATAGCCCTTCTCATACAGCAACGGAATGACCACCACCGCATGACTGCGGCCTTGGACGGCTTGTTCGCGAACCCAATGCGTCCAAACGTCGAAAATCCGCGGATGAAGGATGGACTCCAGGTTTTTTCGAGCTGAAGCGTCTCGAAAGACCAAGCGACCAAGCGCCGATCGATCCAATTGGCCTTGGAAATCCAGGATCTCCGCTCCAAAGGTTTCGACGATCTTGGAGAGCGTCGGTTGACCGGGCGCGACCAGATCTCGCGCCACGGTGTCGGTATCGAGGACAGGAATGCCCAGAGCCGACACGAACACTGCCGTCTCAGATTTCCCTGCGCCGATTCCGCCCGTGATACCCAGGGTGATCATTTCAAAAAAAGAGCGCCGGAGAATCGAGATTCTCCAGCGCTTCTGATAGGTGAGAACTTGGATCTAGCTTCCAAGTCCAACCAATACCAAGCCATCAGGGCTTGTAGAGAATCCGGTAAGCCTTCGCGCCCGTGCCTTGATCCAAAGCGTCGTAGAACTTCAGCACCTTGGAGGACCCCGAGGTATTGGCCAAACGGCTCAAACCCGTCCAAGAAGAGTCCACAGCCGGCTCCTGAGCGAGGATTTGATATTCCGTGTTAGCTGCAGCATCCCATGAAATCTCAATGTAAGGCTTACCCTCAATTTGAATGGCCTTGGTGGTGACCACCGCACCTGAGAATGGGGTGGAGTCGATGGCATTGACGATACCGTCACCATCGGAATCCAGCGACACCGAATAACGAACTGACCAGGAAGCTTCGACGACATAACCCGTGCCGACGTCGACGGAAACCGGTCCACCATTGGCTCCAGCAATCGGGATCAAGCGCAACCGACCGCCCAAAGCTCCATCCAGAACCGGGCCTGATAGCTCGACTCCGTTGACGGAAACGATGCTGTAATAGAGGCGCGTATTGCTGTCGATGGTCAGAATGGACGCCAGGCCATCGGCATCAAACGTCTTGTTGGTGACGTTGATGTACTGGCTGAAGTCTCCATTCAACTCCAGGCGCCTGGTGTAGAGGGCCCGTTCGCCGGATCCGGAGGCCCGAATGTCGGCTCGTCCGTATTCGCCGACAGTCAAGACCAAGGCACCAATGGCCGAGTTGTTCACTAACCCAGCAGCCTCGGTACCACGATCCAAACTCGGCCACGCAACAAAAGCGGTTTCAAAGCGACCGGCCCTGACGGAAACGGTCACGCCACTGAGGTCGTTGGAGACCGCATTGGCTCCCAGTTTAACCCCTGCTCCCGACAAAACAAAGACCTTGCCAGCGGGTGCCACAAACCGGTCCGAAACATTCAAGGTGATTAGGTTCGGAGTGCCGATCAAACCACCCTCCGTCGCGTCCAGAGTGTTGGCGGTAACATTCAATCCCCCTCCGGCCAAAATGCTGTTGGTTCCAGCCAAGACCAGAGAATTCATGGCCAGGTCCACGACATTGCCACCCTCGATCCGCCCCGCATGATAGAATGCGGATGCACCCAATCCCAGGTAACCCGACGAGATCAAGGTGCCGGTATTCGTGATGTAGTTCAGAGCCGTGCTCTGTCCCACACCCAGAGCAATGCGCTCACCGAAGATGTCAGAAGAATTGGAAAGAGTCTTCAGCATCGGGAAGGTGCGGGAAGAAACCCCGAGCGAACCGACCAATTGGAAGCTCCCTTGGTTAACCCAGTTTTCGGTGACCGGTGCTACCTGCTCGTTGCCGGAAATCGAAGACGCACCTGAAAATCCATCCGGGTAGGAGGTCGGAATCGCGTCGACGTTGGGCACCTGGTACAGGACCGGATCCACCGTGGTCAAGTTGGTTGCTCGCAGCTTCAAGCCGACGAGCTCACCCGTGGTTTTCAAGGGATCGATGTCTGCATCGATAATCATCACTCGGAAGTGGGTATCGGCCAAAAGATTCGCAGGAGTCGTTGTTCCGGTCCCCGCGTTGGGATCCGAAGTTGCTGCGGCCGCAGCGGGATCCGGGAACTCTGCAGTGTTGGTCCACGAAGTGACAAAGACTTTAATGATGCCGGTCAGATTCGGTTGTCCCACCGGGTTCAACCCACGGTAGACCATGGTACCATTGGTGGATCCCAGGTCATAGTTAGCGTAAGGTGCGGCGATGCTCGTGGACGACGACGAGGTCACGTGCTTGGCTTTGATATTGACCACTCCGTGTGCACGAATGCGGGCGTCCTCGAGATTGAGGTTGTTCGCCTCGATCCTCACCCGGCCAGCGAGGTTTGTGGCGTACCCAAAGGACGATTGGGATTGCGATCCAAAGAAACCTCTGCCGATCGCACGAATCACCGACCCATAGGTGCTGTTGGTGGGGTTGGGAATCTTGGATGGCAATGATGTGATGGCGAACGAATAAGCCATGTAATCATTGGTTGAGATCAAATTCGTGTAGGCCACGCCGTTAGTCATCAAACCGAAGTAACCCTTTGTGAACAGATCCCTAGTGAACGGGCTGTTGGCTCCCGACTGCGAGTTATTCAGATAGCGTGACAAGAGATTCGATTTGGAAATCGGATTGAGAGGATTGAGCTCATCACCAATGATGGCTCTCTCGGCGCGACTGATGGGAATCGAGACCCCAACATTGCGAGTGAGGCGAACATTGTAGGGCACTGCCGTGTTGGGAATCTTGTAATCCCAACCATAAATATTCGTGGGCGCTGTAGTGAAGCTCTCCACGATGCGCAAGCTCTCAAAGTCGACCGATCCGGCCGTGTTGTTCGTGTTGAGGTATCCCAAGGTGACCGCCAGGTTGCGGGTTCCGTCCACCAAAGCCGAGGCCACAACGTTGGAGTTGCGGTTGATGATGAACACCGCATTGATGCGGTTGTTGGTAGCAGTCAGCTGGTTTGTCTGGATGTAAACCAAGGCTGGCACCGGAGGAAGACCGATCGATGAAATCCCATCACCGAACCAATTTTCAGGGTTGTCGATAGGGTTACCTGGGACCCGATCAATGGCCGCGAGATAGCTGATGTCGATGTTTGCCAGGATATTCGTTACCACGATGTTCGTGGTCGCTGTCGTGTAGGTGGTTCGCACCGGTCTGGCGGTTGCGAAGGACCCAAGTTCCAGCGGTAGTGTCGAATATCCCCAATACAAGTTCTCGACTCCGCCAGGACTGTTCGCGACATGAATGCCGCCCTCAAGACTCGCAAATCGCCCGAATTCCGGGGAGGTGCGATTGAGGGTAGTCAGGGTGGATCGAGTGAGATCGACGTTGTGACCATTGGCAGCAATGTCTCCCCAGAATGAAACAGATATCCGGCCCCGATTGACAATGTTGGTCGCATTGAGAATCAAATACCCGCCATCCCCGTAAGTGTAGGATTGTCCATCTGGATAGCCAAAACCGAAGATGGCCGAACCAAGGCCCTCAATCACTGCACGATCACCATTGAAAATGGTCTGACTCGGATACCG
>CAMATE010000117.1 GCA_945861075.1 Akkermansia muciniphila | reverse complement strand
ATGACCAATCCCGCATCGCTGGACCGCCTTGGTCCGTAGATGCGGACACCATTGAAAGTCTCTTGGGCGACCGTTTCTCGATCGAAACCATCGCGGTGCGATCCGAAGAGGGAAACCCCCGCTTCCAAGAGGCCGGAGTGCCCGAAATGGAGGAACGCTGCTGCTGGCTGACGCGGAAGGACTGACCCTCTGCCCACACTTTCGGCAGTTCCCATCGAGCGTTCTACGGGTTCCGGGAGGGCTCACGTGCCCCGGTGTCTCAAGGCTCGAGGCCTTACAGGCTCTTAACAATTTTCTGGGTTTTGCCCATCAACCCTTAACTCGCCGGGTGTTTCTTGATGTCGAAACAAGAGCGGACCAGCCGCCTGAAACAAAACAAAACACACAACCGACACACATCATGAAACTCATCCACAAGACCCTGCTCCTGGCCACCGTAGCCACCGCCGCCCTCAGCCTCGGGGCGGCCGACAACGCCTCCAACCCTCCGACCCGGCCAGAAGGTCGCGGACGCCCGGTCCCCCCGATGATCGCCGCTCTCGACGCCAACAGTGACGGAGTCATCGACGCGGTGGAGATCTCCAACGCCGCGGCAGTCCTCGCCAAGCTCGATACGAATGGCGACGGAAACCTCAGCATGGATGAACTCCGCCCGACCCGGCCCGAGGGCGGACCCGGCGACCGTGGCAATCGCGAACACCGCGGCGGCCCAGGCGGACCCGGAGGCAAAGAAGGCGGCAAGCGCCGCGGCCACGGCGGGCCCGGCGGAAATGCCGGCGGCCCTGAAGGCCATGGCCGTGGACCTCGCCCGGATGCACCTCCTGCCGAGTGAGTCAAAACCGGGGAAACCCCGGACACCCGCGCGTCATCCATCGAACCGCAACGGGCGTGGTCACCCAAACCGGGTGGCCACGCCCCCTTCGCTGGCAGGACACCATTCCAATGCTCCGGCAGAGCCTCCCTCACCCTCATCACCGGGAGTCCCCAACTGAGAACCCGGATCCCTCTTCGTAGCGAAAACCCGGTGAATAGTTTGCCAACGGACCGTAGCAACTCCGGATCCAGCCTCGGGCATCGGCCGGATTCCGCGACGTGTAAAGCACCCGAATGTCGGCAAGTTGCTCCGAAGTCAGCATGGGCACCGGATCAAGCCCCAGTCTTGAGGCTTGGCACGCAAAGCGAACCGTTTCACCTCATCATGCAACCCATCCACATCCGCTGCGGCCGCGCCCCAGTCCATCATCGCTGCGCCAATCACAACGAATCCTCCCGCCCACAACTCCACGCCGGTGGCTCTGCCCATGCCTCAACAGCATCGCACCGAGTCGACCATCACCGGGGGCGTAGCCGTCGACGGGGGCGTCAGCCGGGATCCGCCGCCATCCACCACGGTTCCCATGGCCAGAACAAGACCTGACAGCCGCCGACAGGAAAGCGAAACTCAACCTGTCGTCCGAAGTCCGCTGGCGATGGCGTTGATGGTCAGCAGGAGTTCCGGCAATCGAGCTTGAGCCCCCTCGGTGTCACCCGACTTGTTCAACGAACGCCACTGCCGCAACAAGGTGATTTGCTGACGGTGGAGCGTGCGCAGCGGACCCACCCGCAGCGCCAGCGTGCGACCCAACCGAGGCCGATGCCGTGCAAACTCGGTGCCCAACACCCGGGACAAGTTGCGCTGCGTGCGATGCCACTCCGATTCGATGCGCTCCCAAATGCGTTCGCGCAGTTCGACATCCTCAACAAGGAGGCTGTATTCGCGCATCACCTCCAAATCACTGCTGGCCAGCGACGTCTCGATGTTGGTGATGAGATAGCGAAGGAAGGGCACGGTCCGCACCTGCTCCCGCAGCATGTCCAAATCGGTCTCCGACAGGGCCGCCAGGCCGCTGCCCGCGCCATACCATCCGGTCAGGTAAAATCGCGCCTGGGTCCAGGAAAACACCCAAGGAATGGCCCGCAAATCGGTGAGGCTCGCCTGACCGGTACGGCGCGAGGGGCGGGATCCGATGCGGGTATTCTCCAATGCATCCAGCGGTGTTGCCTGACGGTGGAAGGTCAGGAATCCATCGGTTTCCAAGAGCGAGCGGTACTCCCGGGTGGACTCCATGGCCAAGCGATCCATCAGCGGAACGAGCACCTCAGGCAGGTGTCCTCCACGGCGGTGGTGCCAAGTGGTGGCAGTGACGCCGGCCAACAACAGTTCAAGGTTGTAGCGTGCGGTGCCCGGATTGCCGTACTTCTGGGCGATGGTTTCTCCCTGCTCGGTGAGGCGGATGGCTCCGCCCAAGGATCCCGGTGGTAGTGCTTCCAGGAAACGGTGTGTCGGTCCGGCCCCACGGCTGATGGTGCCGCCCCGGCCATGGAAGAACTGCACCTGTACCCCAGCCTGTTCGCCGATCTTGGCCAAACGAGCCTGGCCGCGTTGCAGGGCCCACTGGCTGGCCACAATGCCGGCATCCTTGTTCGAATCGGAGTAGCCCACCATCACCTGCTGCAACAACCGGCCAGGACGTCCGGCCCGAAGCGCATGGTGCGAAAGACTGGCCCGGGTCACCGGGAATTCCAGGAAGGCCCGCAGCATTTCCGGACCACGCTCCAGGTCTTCAACCGTTTCCAGCAAGGGCACCACCGGCAACAAACAGACCATGCCCTCGGGATATAAGCGCAGCAGCCCAGCCTCGCGGGCCAGAACATAGACGCCCAGCAAGTCCGAAAGCCGACGGGTCATGCTCACGATCAAGGCCCCCAGTCCATCCACGCCATGGACCTTGAGATGTTCGGCCAGAACCCGATAAGTACCCAGAACCGCATCGGCCTCTGGGCCCGCCGAAGCCGACGGATGCAAGAACGGGCGCGGTGATCGGATCTCGCGCTCGAGCAAACGCAATCGCTCGGTCTCGGTCCATTCCTCCCACTGCGAGGCATCAATGCCGGCCGTGCACAACAACTGCCGCAGGGCCCGATCGTGGAAGGCCGAGTTCTGTCGGATGTCGAGATGGGCCAGGTGGAAACCCACGGTGGCGAGCACCCGGCGGACCGGGGTCACATCGTGGTCGGCCAATCGACGCGCACCGGCCTCGACCAATGAGGTATGGAGAGTCTGAAGATCGGCATCCAACTCAGCGGGCTTACGGTAGCATCCGGGTTCATCGCGCACTTGGGCCAACTGACCCGGGTGAACCTCCACCGGAAGTCGGGCGGCCATCAGCTCAACGGTTTGCCGCCAAGGCTCTCCCGGATGCATCCGCAAGACCGGTCGAGCCGCCTCCCCCAGAAGCTCCACCATCCGATCCCGCAAGGTGCACAAACTGGCAGGCGCTGGCTGGATCCATTCAGACAACGGCAAGCGCTCGGCCAGCGCATTCAACTGGCGGTGCAGGACCACCAGCGCATTGGCCCGAAGGCGTTCCAAGGTCTCGGCCGTCACCTCCGCCGTCACCCCGGGATGGCCGTCGCGGTCACCGCCCACCCAAGTCCCGAACCGCAACGCAGGCACGCCCGGACCGGTTTCGAGTGCGGCGAGGGGAAGCCCCGCACACGCCCAGGCATTGCGAAGTCGACGATCCAACTCGGGCACCACTCCCGGCAACACATCGCGCAAGTAGTTGAGCATGTTGCGGCGCTCATCGGCCACGGTGGGCTTTTCGATGAGGATTTCGCCCGTGCGCCACAATCGCTCCAGGAGCGCAGTCAATTCGACCCGCTGGGCTCTGCGGTTTCCGGAGGGTCCGGCACTCTGGAGGAACTGCATGAGCATGCGGTGTTGCTCAAGCACCGAGGCGCGCTTGGCTTCGGTGGGATGGGCTGTGAAGACCGGCTCCACCTCCACTCGATGCAGGGCCTCGAGGATGGATTCGGCCGTACCTCCGGCCCGGACCAGCTCTACCAACTGATCGGCCCACAGGCCTCGTTCGGCCTCTGGCGATCCCGATTCCTCACGCCGCTCGCGCAAGGTCTCGGAGACCCGCTCTTCAACGGTATTCAGCAGTTGGAAGGCCATGGCCAGTGCCAGACCCAATCGGGCCGGGGGTTCACCCGCCGCCGCGAGGGCCGGATCGGCCTGGGAGGCCCACGGAATCCAGCGCGCCAGTTCGTCTTCTCCCAAGCCGGAGAGCACCTCCGCCAGCGAATCGGCCAACCATCGGATGTCCTGATCAATTTGTCGGAAACCCCACTCGATGGAATCAAGGGGAACCGGAGTCTCTGGCGGATTCATGGGCATGGAAGATCAGTGTAGGTCCGGGTGTCTGGGTGGCCGAACCCCCTGCCTACTGCCACCAGTTTTGCCATCCGTCAAACCGTAGGCTCAAGAAGATCGAATCCCACCCAAGTCGCGCCCTGAAGGAAATCCCGGTTGCTGACCCCGGCCTCCAAGGAGTATGGCCAAGGCATCAGCCGTATTCCTGACAAACCCTCCGGGGAGAAAATGGCCACATTGGTTTTCTCGATGCTCGAATCCGGTTTATCGATTGGCCCCGCAAATCGCAGACCATCAAAGTCCAACGCCATGAACTCCGCGACCGGTTTCCTCTTGTTCTTGCTGGCCCTGATGTCCATCGGGCACACCGCACTGGCTCAGGAAACCCGCTCCATCCCTCCGGCCTTGCGAGAGTGGGAATCCTGGGCCACCTGGAACGACCCGCACCGCTTCTGCCCGACACCCTATTCCGATCCGAAAACTCACCGATGCTTCTGGCCCTCCCGATTGGAGCTTCAGGTCACCAACTCCGGCGGGAGTTTTGCCCTGTCGGTGACGGCATTCCATGAGACCTGGGTTCCCCTGCCGGGAGGTTCTGATGTCTGGCCGCAGGATGTTCAGGCCGGTGGAAAACCGATGGTCGTGGTAGAAAGGGACGGAGTTCCTTCAGTGCGGGTGGTCGCTGGCGATACCCGACTCGAGGGGCGCTACCGTTGGACCGAACTGCCCCAGAACCTCCGGATTCCGGCCTCGCTGGGAATCCTCGCACTCAGTCGGGATGGCAAGGTGGTGGAAAACCCCGCCTGGGATGCACAAGGACTGCTCTGGCTGCGGCGGGACGGCACGACGGAAACCACCGAGCGCAATTTCCTGGGCGTGAAACTCTTCTCGGTCCTCGAGGACGGGATCCCGCTGTGGTGGCGCCAGGAAGTAGAATTGACCGTCGCGGGCAAGAGCCGTGAAGAAGACCTGGGGACCCTATTGCCCGAAGGATGGAAACTGGCGGCGATCCAGTCGCCCATTCCCGTGAGCGTGGACGATTCAGGGCACGCCAAAGCTCAGGTGCGGGCCGGCACGTGGACCTTCCGCCTCGACGCTTTCCGTTTGGACAATCCCCGGGAGATCCAGTTCGCCCGCGGGACCCGCAAGCCCGTGGCCGACGAGTTGGTCGCATTCCGGGCCCGTCCTGATTTCCGGGTAATGGAGTTCGTCGGGCCCCCGGCCATTGATCCGTCCCAGAGCTATTTTCCCAAAGCCTGGCAGGGACTCCCGGTGTACCGCTGGGATGTTGCCACCCCCCTCAAACTGGTGGAGCGCATGCGCGGCATGGGAACCCAGAAACCCGCGGGCCTGAGCATCGTCCGGGAGATGTGGCTCGACGAAGGCGGGCAGGGCCTGACCTTCCAGGACCGTATTTCTGGTCAAATGCAGCAGGTCTGGCGTCTCGATGCGGCCGAGGGCCAGGAGTTGGGCTCGGTACGCAGCGGTGGCGAAGGTCAGCTCATCACCCGCAATCCCGAGAACGGGGCCATCGGTGTCGAACTCCGCTCCCGGACTGTCGAAGTGGAGGCCATCGGTCGGTTGTCCAACCCGACTTCCTTGCCGGCGACCGGCTGGCGCTCCGATGCGGAATCGGTCCAAGTGCAGTGGCACCTGCCACCCGGCTGGAGGCTCTTCGCCCTCTTCGGAGCCGATTGGGTCCAAGGTGACTGGCTCACCGCATGGACACTGCTGGATTTGTTCCTGCTGTTGATCTTCACCCTGGCGGTCTTCCGGATCCGGGGCTGGGCCACAGCGCTCTTGGCCTTTGTCGCCTTCGGCCTTTCTTACCATGAGCACGGCGCACCCAAGTTCTTGTGGCTCATCCTGTTGGTGCCCATCGCCCTCGAACCCCATATCCCTCAAGGTCTGGGACGGCGTTTGCTGCGAATCGCACAAGTGCTTTCCGTCGGCACGTTGCTCTTCTTCCTGGTTCCCTTCCTGACGCGCCAAATCCAGCAGGCCTTGTACCCGCAACTCGAAAGGACCGAAGTCACTCCCACACCCATTCCGGGCGAGGGGGTGGACGGCCTCAATGCGGCAGCAGCGGCGAACAACCTGGCTTCGACCCGGCGTCCGGGGGCTTCATCGAAGGAGTTGATGCAACGCTATGGATTGGCTTCGTCGGCTTCGAGCTTGTCCGATTCTCCGGCCGCGCCCGCCCAGTCGCAGGCGTCGTTCGAGAACCTCCGACAAGACGTCAAGGCGCGGATCCAAACGGGCCCCGGGCTGCCGGAATGGACTTGGCGTTCGGTGAGCTTCGGATGGAAAGGCCCGGTGCAGGGTTCGCAGCGGTTGCACCCGGTGCTCATCCCGCAACCGGTCGAGCGGCTGCTCACCCTCCTTCGAACTATCTTGCTGTTGGCCCTCGGTGCCACGCTGTTGAGGCAGGGTCGATCGAAGGGGCGTTCCCAAGACACCTCGGTTCCCATGGCCCCAACCGGGACCGCGACCGCAGCCGCAGCCACCGCGGCGTTGCTATTGCTGGCCTCGACGCTTTTCGGCGGCACGTCCTTGCAGGCGGCCGAGGCTCCGGCACCGGTGAACCCACCAAACCAGGCGCCTGTCCAGCCGATGACCGCTGCTCCGGTGGCAGCCCCGACCACCGCAGCCGGCATTCCAGACGCGACCACCCTGGAAACCCTCCGACAGCGGTTGTTGGAGAAATCCGACGCCTTCCCGAATGCAGCCAGCATTTCGGCTGTAGCCATGAAACTCAGCGGCCAACAGCTGCAAATGGACGTCGAAATCCACTGCGCCGCCGAGGCGGCCGTCCCGCTGCCTGGACGCCTGCCGGCCTATTCCCCGCTCTCGGTGGTCGTCAACGGACGGTGGGCCGCCGCACTGCGACGCGATGATGGCTACCTGTGGGTCGTCCTGCCCCCCGGTGTCCATCGCATCCGCGTGGAGGCCTTGTTGACCAACACCGGCGACTGGGAATGGACCTACCTGCTCAAGCCGCGTCAGGTGACCATTAATGCCCCGGACTGGACCGTGGTCGGAGTCCGCGCCGATGGCGTCCCGGAGCAACAAGTCTTCTTCTCGCCGAAACAGAAAGTGGCCGCCGCCGCAGCCACCTATGATCGACAAGATCTCCAGCCAATCGTGGCCGTGGAGCGCCGTCTGGAGCTGGGCCTGCAGTGGCAAATCCGAACCGTCATCCAACGCCTTTCGCCCGTGGGCAAGGCGGTGTCACTGCGCATCCCCTTGTTGCCCGGCGAAAATGTCCTATCCCAAGGACGGGTCGTGCAAGACGGCGGCATGGAGGTCCGCCTCGGGGCGCAAGACACTTCATTTTCGTGGGAGAGCAGCTTGGCCCCGGTGGAGACGCTCGCTTTGGCCACCCGCCCCACCGACACCTGGATCGAACGCTGGCATCTGGTCGCCTCACCGGTGTGGAACGTATCGCTGTCGGGATTGGCTCCAGTCTTTGAATCCGGCAACGCCCAACTGGAGCCCGTCTGGCAACCGTGGCCCGGGGAGACGGTGAACCTGAAGGTCCACCGTCCCGAGGCCATCGCTGGGGCCACGGTCACCCTCAATCGGGCGATCCACGAAGTGACTCTCGGGCAACGCCAACGCCTTTCGACCCTGCATCTGTCCATCCGCTGCAGCCTTGGCGAGGATTTCCTCATCGAGCTGCCCGCCGAGGCCGATATCACCCGGCTCACCCATTTCGGCCAGGAAATCCCCGTTCGTCGGGAAGGCTCGAAGTTGGTGATCCCCCTGCGACCCGGTGAGCAACTGCTTTCGGTCGGCTGGAAAGAAAACCTGCCACTGGGTTTCAGTGCCAACAATGGCGCCGTGCGCTTGCCGGTCGAGAGCGCCAACATCCAAAGTTCATTGGGTGTCGGTGAAGATCGCTGGGTATTGTGGGCCTCGGGTCCTCGACGCGGACCGGCCGTGCGTTTCTGGGTCATCTTGCTGACCTCGCTGCTGACAGCCTTGGCTCTGGGTCGCATCCCAAAATCTCCGCTGCGCTCGCTGCAGTGGATGCTCCTGATGATTGGCCTGACCCAGGTGCCGCTCTGGGCCGCCTTCACGGTGATCGGCTGGTTCTTCCTGCTGCAATGGCGTGGCCATGAGCGGTTCCAGACCTTGCACTGGCTGGGGTACAATGCCTCCCAGATGGGACTCGTGGCACTGACTGCCACAGCTCTAGGCATCCTCCTCTTTGCGGTGAGTGCCGGGCTCTTGGGCAACCCGAAGATGTTCATCCTCGGCAATGGTTCCACCAGCACCCTCCTCCGCTGGTTCCAGGCCCGCAGCGAAGGCACCTCCCTGCCGATGTGCAGCTGCATCTCGGTGTCCATCTGGTGGTACCGATTTGCGATGCTGCTCTGGGCGCTGTGGTTGGCAATCTCGGTGCTGGGTTGGTTGGGTTCGGCCTGGAAGAGCTTCGCCTCCGGAGGATTCATCCGACATCGCCCGCAACGAACCCCCAAGCCGACGATCCCACAGCCTCCGACACTCCCGCCGCTCGAGACGTCGCCGCTCGAAAAGGCCTCGCCGGTTTCCACGCCTCCATCGAAAGGGGCCGGAAATTGAGGCGGCCACTCTCTCGAGGTGGCTATGCCGGGATGCGAGCCTTCGGATCGACCGCCCGCTTCAACCCGTCACTTCCGCGGAGCCATCGAGGCTTCCCGGGCCGCCTTGAATTCGCTGCCCGGATTCCACTGCGGAGTGCGACGGTCTTCAGCCAAGCGCCAGAGGATGTCGTAGTACAAGCGCAAGTCCTCGGCGGCGCCGCTGAGGTCCCAATCGGGTTTCACCTGATCGCTGACTTTGTGGTAATCGCGCTCGATGTACTCATTGACCTTGGCCTCGCCATATCCCGCCGGCTTGCCGAGGTAGTCATCACCCGCCTTGATGTACAACGCCGGCACACCGCCCTTCATGAGCTCAAAATGATCGCTGCGGTAAAAACCGCCGCGTTCGGGATGCGCATCGGGCAAGACGACCCGACCCCGGGACTTGGCCACGGAATCCAGAACGGCATCGATCGTTGAAGCACCCCGGCCGATTTGGCGGAGATCACGGGTCCGGCCCCACTGGTTGGCGCCGTCCATGTTGAGGTTGGCCACGGTCTTGGCCAACGGATACACCGGCTGCGCCACATAATGCGCCGCGCCGAGGAGTCCCTGCTCCTCGGCCGTCACCGAAAGAAACAGCATGGAACGTTTCGGTGCCTTGGGGGCGATGCCAAAGGCCTCGGCCAATTCCAAAAGCCCGGCCGTGCCGATGGCATTGTCGGCGGCCCCATTGAAGATTTGATCCCCTTCAAGGCTGGTGTTGCGACCGAGATGATCCCAATGGGCCGTGACCACGACCCACTCGTCCCGAAGCTTGGAATCCCGACCCCGGACCATCCCCAGGACGTTTTTCGACTTCACCCGACGGGACTCATTGTGGGCTGTGAAAGCGGCCTTTTGCTTCAAGGTCACCGGCTGAAAACCCGGCTTCCGGGCAGCCTCCTTCATGGCCTCGTAGGTGGTGCCATTGGCCGCGAAGAGCTTCTGCGCCCGCTCCAAGCTCATCCAGCCCGCGATATCGCTTTGGGGAGACTGGTTAGACTCCAAATCGAAGCGCTCGCGACCCCAGGAGTTGATCACCACGAACCACGGATACGCCGCCGGAGCCGTCTCATGGATGATCAACGCCGCAGCCGCCCCCCGGCGACCTGCCTCCTCGAACTTGTAAGTCCAACGACCGTAATAGGTCATGGCCTTGCCACCGAACCACTGGGGATCGAGTTGGTCTGGCTTGGTCGGATCAGGAATCGGCGGATCATTGATGAGGATGACGATCGTCTTGCCCCGCACATCCACATCACGGAAATCATTCCAGCCGTACTCGGGGGCGTTGATCCCGTA
>CAMATE010000116.1 GCA_945861075.1 Akkermansia muciniphila | reverse complement strand
TGCTGGGCCCAGCGCTCTCCATAGGCCGGGGAGGCCAGCAACCGCTCCAACCAAATCTCCGTGGCCTCGGGTCTATGGTCGGCGACAAAGGCCTGGAGATCTTCCGGAGTCGGGGGCAATCCGGTGAGCACCAATGCCATCCGACGCAGGCGGGTCGCCGCATCGGCCTGCGGGCTTGGGGACAGGCCCTGGGACCGCAAGTGCTTTTCGACAAACCGGTCCAAAGGGCTGACCTGGGATTCATCAGCAGCGAGATCCGACCCTCGACCCGGCACCGATGCTGACAACGGTTGGAAGGCCCAATGCCTCTGGGCTCGGGTGAAGAGCGACCCCGAAACGGCCGGCTCGGCCGCCTCGATCATTGCCAGCATCGCGACCACGACGCCCAGAGGAACAACCCGTCGAAAAACAGGAAACCCTCCCGTGTTCAACCAGGCCATCACACCTCTTGAGAACCATGAGGCCCGGCGCGGTGGCATCGATTCATTCATTGGGGGACAACGCCTTCACTCTTTCCTGAATTCCATCAGGGAACAACCGCAGAGCAAGCCGCTGAGAAAGCCCGCCGCGCGCGACGCCGGGATCGTCGAAAGGTCCTTCCTCCCCGCTAGCCCCTTCTCACGGTGCTGCCGATGAGGGTTTGGAGCCTGCCGCAGCGCGAGTGTTCGACTTCTGCAGAAAGGTCTTCAATTCCTCACGAGTCACCTCGCCATTGCCATCCGCGTCGGCCGCCTTGAACTGGGCCGGTGAGGGCGATTCATCGAGCGTGATCCGGCCATCGTGGTTTCGATCCAACGCATCAAAGGCCTTGGATCTTCCACGACGCCCCGCAGTAGGACGCGGATCCACCGGCGTTCCGGGAGGCACCTCGGGCAGGTAATATTCGATGTAGCCGAGCATCATCTCCTCATCGGTCTGCTCACCCCACTGCACTCGGCGGGTCGGGTCGGGATTGGCCGGATTGCCGGCACTGTTGTCGTAGCGGGCGGTACCCTTCAGAACACTGCCAGCCGGCAAGTCGATGTGCTCCGACAATCGGTAGAGCAACTGCCAATTGAAATCATAACGCGGAACATCCAGGAGGGTCTTGGGCGCGCTCCCAGGCAGTTCGAGTTCATACCGGTAGGCCTTCCCGCGGACATGCATGTGCGGCATGAAGGACATCAAGCGTGCGGACTCAGGCACCGGGAGCTGCCCCTCGACCTTGAAATCCGGGTCGCCGGGCGGAATGTCGATGGCGCCGGCGATGGCACTGACACGCACCTCATGCTTCGGCGGTGTCTTGGAGAACTTTAGTCCCAGGGCGCTCTGGTCGCGGGTCGCCTTGCCCTTGGGAGTGTAATGCAGTTGGAAGTGCAGCGTGGATCCGGCTGGGATGAATTTGGCCCATCCCTCCGGATACGAGACCGCCTGATAGCCCGGAGCATAGGCGGCGAGGTAATTGCTCGTTCCGTCGATGCGGCGGTTCTTCTGGGGTTTCCCGTCCTTGCCCGGCGGCAACACGTACACCAAGACATGGTGGACCACATCCCGTGCCGAAGGGCGAATTTCCCACCCCTGAACCCACCGATCGCTGTCAAAATCCGTGGGCACCTCGATATTGACGTACGGCATGACGCCCGACGCGGCCACGTCGACGGGTTCCGGAAGCCGAATGATGGCATCAGGCTCGCCCAACTGCCAGTCAGAGGGGTAGGTCCGCACCTTGGGAGCATGGGATGCATTCCCTTCAGGCCGGCCGCGCTCCATCCACGCCAACAAATCCGCCTTGTCGGCAGCAGGGAGACTTCGGTCATTCAGCCAGGGGCTCGGGCCATGAGTCGGCGGCGCGGCAAACCACGGTGGCATGACCCCTTGAGTCACCTGCTTGCGGACCATGCCGGCATGCGCAGCCACCTCGGCGGGAGTGGTCAACGCGAACGGAGCGATGCCTCCCTCTCGGTGACACGGCACACACGACTGCTGCAAGATCCGGGAAATCCGATTGTGGTAGGTCACCGGCTGGGAGACGGCCACGGGCGCAGCCGATTCGAGAGCGCAACCCGGAACGCGGGTGCAGGCCGTTTCGACTCCGTTGCCAGCGAGAACCGACTCGAGCGCAGACACCAGATACCGTTGGTTGGGCGCAGCCTTGGAATAGCCCAGGCCATACTGATCATCCACGGCTCCACGGAATTGAACCGTGCGGGCGGCATCCAAGACGAAAACCTCCGCGGTCGATCGCATACCGAGAGCCTTAGCGATCTCTCCCCGCTCATCGCGAACGTAGGGACCTTGAACTCCCTGATCCCGAATCCATTGCCGCACGGCTGTCTTGGAATCCGTCGCCACAGGATTGATCCAAACAAACCGCACCCCCCGGCTGGCATACTCCTTCTCGAGGGCAACCAGAGTCGGACCATAGCGCCCGGAAACCGGACAACTGGTGCTGGTCACGGCGATCACCACCGCACGGGCATCTCGGGTCAGCTTGGACAGCGACGACCGCGACCCCGATTCCGGGCGAATATCCAGATCAGGAACCCATCGACCCACACCCCACTCCGAGGCCAAAGCCGGCGTCGGAGCTTCTTGAAGGGGAGGCGCATCCGCCATCAATGGAGTGCCACCCCAGGCACCCACCAGCCAACCACCCACCCCAGCGACCCAAATTGCAGAACGAACAGAACCCATCATCGTGACCATAGTGGCCCGAAATCCGCGCGGGGACAACCACCCGAGGTGTGACATCTTATGCTCCAAGAAAACGGCCAAAAAAACATCTCGAGGTTCGCCTGCGGGAGGAGACCCGATAGTTTGGCGGCATTCCCGATGAGTTCCATCCGCCGATTCCTGCTTTTACTGAGCCTTCCCCTGCTCTGTTTGCTGACGCTCCAAGGTCTGGCCGACGCGGAAACGGCTCCTCCGACGGTCGAGGCGATTTTCCCCGAATCGGGCTTTGTCTTCAGCCTTTCCCAAGTCGAGGTGCACTTCAGCGAACCGGTTCAGGGAGTCGATGCCGGAGACCTCCAAGTCAATGGATTTGCAGCCACTGCGGTCCGACCTGTGAGCGCCGATGTCTACGTGTTCACGCTCCCGGAACTACCCCTCGGGACTGCGTCACTCACCTGGTCTGTGGACGCTGATATCCGGGATTTGGCGGACATTCCCAACCGTTTCGCCGGAACCAAACCCATCGAATATCAAATCCTCCCGCCGCTACGACCCGGTGGAGTCATTTTGTCAGAAGTAGTCCCGGACAATCAGAAGACCCTACGAGACGAAGAGGGTGACTACGAAGACTGGATAGAACTCCAGAAC
The DNA here is from genome assembly GCA_945861075.1 of Akkermansia muciniphila. GTDB lineage: Bacteria > Verrucomicrobiota > Verrucomicrobiia > Limisphaerales > UBA9464 > SXXZ01. Next base: position 6,830 of record CAMATE010000116.1, on the reverse strand, counting down.
ATCACCGACCAAGACATCCCGTTGGCCGGCTGGCATCTGACCGATGACCCTACGAATCCCCGCCCCTGGACCTTCCCCGACATCACTCTTCCGGCCCGGGGGTTCCTGGTGGTGTTCGCCTCCGGCAAAGACCGAGCCAGCGTCACCAACCGCCTCCATACCGATTTCAAACTCAAGAGCGAAGGCGAGTATCTCGCTCTGAGCGCGCCCGACGGTGTCACCGTGGATGCCTTCGCCCCCAAATATCCGGCCACTCCGGCCAACGTCGCCTACGGACGAGCCAACGGTGACACCTCGCAAAGCGGATTCCTGGCGACACCGACCCCCGGAGCTCCCAACTCCATTTCCGGGATCGGTTTCGCTCCGGCGGTTCTGTTTTCTCAAAACGGCGGGCTGATTTCGGATCCCAAATTGAACCTGACCCTCCGACTGTCCCTGTCGGAAACGGCCCCCGATGCGCTCATCCGCTACTCGCTGGATGGCCGTATCCCGACCCTCACGAACGGGTTTACCTACACCGAACCCCTGGTGCTGGTGACCAACAACGCGGTCATGCTGCGGGCTCGCGCCTTCCGGACGAATCACCTGCCAGGACCGGTCCACACCGAGTACTACACGCCGCTCTTTGTTTCGTCGGCGGGTCCGATCCGTGGAACCAACGCCTGGGGAGATCCGCTCCAGAGCGTCTCCAACCCCAACATCCAGCAATTCCGCTCGGATCTGCCGCTCTTGGTCATCAGCACCTTTGGGAAGTCCCCCAATGAGAGTGCCAACACGGTGGTGGCCTTGTCGTTGTTCGAACCGAAGAACGGGGTCGCGCGCGTCACCGGAAATCCGGATTTCACCGCACGGGGCGGCATTAAGATCCGTGGCTCGAGCAGTGCCGGATTGGCCAAGAAGCAGTACGCCCTGCAATGGACCGATGACTACAATCAGGACCTCGAACTGCCGGTGCTGGGCATGCCCTCCGAATCGGAATGGGTGTTGTATGCCCCGAACAATTTCGAGCCGGTCTGCATCCACAACCCATTCATGCACCAACTGGCGCGCGACATCGGCGAGTACTCTCCTCGGACCCGATTCGTGGAGGTGTTCATCAACAAACTGGGACCTCTGACGACCAACCAGTACGAGGGACTTTATGTGCTGACTGAGAAAATTGGCGTGGGGGGGAAACGCATCCCGGGCCCCAAACTGCAACCCGAAGACAACACGCTTCCGGACATCACCGGCCCCTACGTCATGAAAATCGACCGCCTCGATCCCGGTGACACCGGGGTGACCATGGGTGGCATGAGTGTGGCCATGATTAACCCCAAGGAAAAAGATTTGAAGCTGGTGCAACGGTCCGCCCAGAGAAAGTACCTGACCGACTACGTCAATGGCATGAGCCGGGGTTTCTTGGCAGCCAACCGGCGCAACCCCACCAACAGCTACGAGAACTACATCGAGATGGGGCGAGCCATCGATTACCACATCTTGGAGATGCTCTCGGGCAATGTGGACACCATGGTCTTGAGCGCCTACTTCCACAAACCCCGGAACCAGAAGCTCATCTTCGGACCCCACTGGGATTTCGACCGAGCCCTGGGCTCCACCGATGGGCGAGACTCCAACCCACGGAACTGGACTTGCGGACCGGTCTTTGCCGGATGGTTTGGGCAGCTCTTCCAAGACACCGAAGCGTGGCAACGGTGGGTGGACCGATTCCAGCAACTGCGAACCAACCAATTGTCGGTGCGCTCCACCGGGATGCTCATGGACCGCCTGGCCAATCAAATTCGCCTGGCGGAGCGTCGTGACTTTCAGCGCTGGAAGATCCCGCGCCGCGGCGGCAGCTATCAGGCCGAGCTCGATTCCATGAAACGCTGGGTTTCCAACCGCTTGGATTTCGTGGATCGACAACTTTCACAACCGCCGGTGTCGTCGTTGAATTCCGGAGTCGTCTCGCCCGGGGCAACCCTCACCCTATCCTTCGGTCCCAACGCCAGCACCAACGCAGCGATTTGGTACACACTGGATGGCACCGATCCACGGGCCATCGGAACCTCGAACCGATCGGCTAGCGCGCAGCTGTACACGGGCCCCATCACCCTCACCGGCCCTGTCCGACTGGTGGCCCGCACCTTGGATCCGTCGCGCCGTCAGACCAGTGGACCACCAGTCAGTACTCCGTGGTCCGGCCCCATGGCTCGCACCTACTTGATGTCGGCACCACCCCTGACGCTCAGCGAAATTCACTTCCATCCATCCGACCAACGGGGTAACCGATTCTTCGATCCCGACCAAAGTGAATTCCTGGAGTTCAAAAACACCTCGGGCGGGCCGCTCGACCTGAATGGATTCCGTTTGGAAGGCGATGTCTCCTTCACCTTCAACACCACCAACGGAACCCGAATCCTCGCACCGAACGCGCGTGTGGTGCTGGCCTCGGACAACTCCACCTTCCGCTCCCGCTACGGAACCTTGGTCGAACATCTGGGGAAGTATTCCGGGCAATTGTCTGATGGCGGAGGGCGATTGAAGCTGGTCGATCCGCAAGGCAACCCTGTGTTCGATTTCGAACTGAACGACCAGTGGGTGAAGCCGGCCGATGGCGATGGCTACAGCATGGTCCTGCGCTCGGAAGCGCTGCAGGCATTCCAAATCGACACCCCTGCGGCCTGGGTCGCCAGCGCCCAACCCGAAGGCTCGCCGGGTCAACCGGACCTGGCCTCCGACGTGGGGCCAGGTGTGGACTCCGATGGCGATGGTCTGGCCGACCTCTGGGAATGGAACTTTTTCGGATCCCTCCAACCACGCAGTGACGAGGATCCCGACGGTGATGGCGCCAGCAATCGCGCGGAATTCCTGGCAGGCACCGGGCCTGGCGATGCCTCGGACTATCCCAGTCTCAAAGCATGGCCCTCCCCCTTCGATGGAAACCCCATCTTGCGTTTCTCGAGGCACGGCGCGCGATCTTACCGCCTCCAATTCCACGAGGCGCTGACCCAAGACTCCGCGCCCAACTGGCGTGAACTCATGGAATTTCCTGCGGAAACCAATCCATCCATCGGGGAATTCCGCGACCTGACCAGCACCAACGCCACCCGCTTCTACCGGGTCGTCACCCCTTGAGACTCCATGACCCAAATACGGGTTGAAGCGCGGAATCCAAAAACACCTCTTGCCAAATCACCCGGTTCTGGCGCACCTTCATTTCGTCAACGCGAGTGTAGCTCAGTCTGGTAGAGCGTCACCTTGCCAAGGTGAATGTCGAGGGTTCGAATCCCTTCACTCGCTCCAGCTTTCCAGAAAAAGACCGGCCTAATCCGCCGGTCTTTTATTTTTTAGATGTGTTTGAGAGTCGATCGGACACACGGGGTTCCGCCTTGCGGTGCCCCCTCCAAACAGCGTTTCGTTTGCCCGCGGTGAATCAGGACTCCTTGCTGTCTTCGCTCGCCCGTGTTGTACGCGGGCTGTCCTGCCTTTTCTGGGGCCTGCCTCTGGCCTTGCTCGCCTGCACCCGAACCGCTCTCGGCGATCTCTGGTCGCAGTTCGGTCTGGGCCTTCCCGTCGCCGCCTGCGGTTTGGTTTGGTTCGGATTGAAGCAATTGGAACACTTTCAGACTCAGGAACGGGTCTGGGTGCGTTCGGTGCATCGGGCCGAATTGCTGGCCCTGCTGAATCTGGCACTCTCCCCGTTCACTTGGTGGTGGAGCCGACGGCCGGATGTAGCGCTGTTCGGTGCCAGCGTCTTGCTGCTGCTCTTTTCTGGACTGGCATTCCTCCTGACCTTGAACCATGCGCTGCGACGATTGGCCGCACTGCTCCCCGACGAAACCTTGCGCTCGGACATGCGTCTCTTCACGACGGTCAACACCACCTTGCTGAGCACGCTGTCGGTCTTCGCTGCCGCGTGGACCTTGGCACGCGAATTCCCCATCCTGCCCGAGGGATTGGGGGAGATTGTCGAGGTGCTCGAGCAAGCCCGGGTGTTCCTAGTGGTCGCCCTGGGACTCCCACCAGTAGCCCTGACCATGACCTTGGTTTGGAAAGCCAAGGAAGCCATCGTCACCGATGTCTACCGGGTGAATCACCCCGCCCGAACCGTCTGATTCCCGGGGCACAACGATCCTTCCAGATCCTCCCAGATTTGCTCCCGACCCTGTGGGCCGCTTATCGCCCCGCCAAGGTCTTCGGGATGTAGCCGATGGAGGTCTGAATGGCGTGGGTGCATGAGCAACCCGCACTGGTTTCTGGCGCCAACAGCATGCCGCCTGCCGGGATCATGCTGAGCCAGCAGCCCGAACGAATACCTTCGAACTGGGTCCGTTTGTTCGATTCCAAATCCCACATGCCATGGAAGTGATGGCGGAAGAAGATCGCATTGCGACCTGCTGACATCACCCCACACCCGCGCCGCTCCGGCAGGTCCTTCCGGACCAATTCCCCTGAGTTCAGCTTGAAGGCCCGTTGATCGGAATAATAGGTGTCGCCGATGACCACCGGATGCTGGAGATGCCCGCTGTGATGTCCCTTGTCTTCCTTGTGGGATTCCGACCACAGGACGCGGCCACCGATGGCGCTGATAATGTCGTCGCCGCTGTCTTGATTCCCACGAGGGGATGGCGCGTTGAAAGCAAAGGTGTGGAAGTTCTTGGAGGCGTCGGTTCCAGTCACCACGACGGTGTTCTTCCCGTAGACCAAATAGGTCATGAACTTGCAGGCGCTGAAATCATGGGTCTTCTGCCAGAGTTTCTTGCCGGTCTTCAAATCCAGGGCCACCAACCATTGATCGGTCAGGATGTTGGGGTTCTGCCGGGCAAAGGGCGCTGAGATCGCCTCCGGGTTTCGGCTCTCGAGGAAGAAGAGCATTCCGTCACCCAGGGTGATTGTGGAGTTGAGAACGGCTCCGCCCGAGTACTGCCAAACGGGTTTGCCCGACTCCGGATCTGTGGCGAACAGCAAATCGCTGGTCACCCGAGCGATTTGGTCGGCGGCGTACTCCTCGTACCACTCGCCGTCATCCCCCAGATAGGCCGATCCCGGCTTCACACGACTCCCGATGAGGAGACCACCCTCGGCGGCCACATAACCCCAGTCTCTAGCCTCCTCACCGGCAACCGGAACCGAGTAGCGACGGGACCGCGCGCCGGTCTGGGCATCAATTCCCAAGCAATGACGCCCATGGGCCACAAAGAGCCTGTCCCCGGCGGCCGTCATGTTGGAACTGTCGCGAGTGACATTGGCCCGGCGGATCTCCGGACAAGAAAACGACCACAGAATGGCCCCATTGTAGGCATCCAACCCGAAGAGGATCCGATCGCCTTGGATCATCAGGCGGCCGTTGACGCTCAAGGGAGCGGGATTGCGGTTGCCACGATCGGGCATCGGTCGCGGGCCCGGATCTCCCCACCAAGCCACCTGCAACTCACCCCGGATCAAGTCGTCTTGGCTGCAGGAGGAATTGTCGGCCCCGCCGTATTGATGTGCCCAATCGCCCGCACCCACCAGACGACCCCGGACCCATCGGTGCCAATCGCCCCCGCCCGCCACCGGACTCCACTGAGCCATGTCGGAACCCTTCGTCCAACGGGCCCACGCATCGGATTGGCCGGCCGGCACCTCGGCCATAAATGCCCCGCCCACGGGCCGCAACAATCGGTGCACTTCAGCTGCCGGAACTTCCGGAGTCCGTCCTGAAGCCACGACAATCAGGTTGGCAGTCAGGCCGCCGAAGGGCAGTTGCCCGGATTCCGATTGCATCACCGTCGCTCGGACACCGTAGATCCCAGCCTCGTCCAAACGCGCGCGCAGGCGCTGGATCAACGCGGCCTCCTTCTCCAACAAGACCACTTCCAAGTCGCTTTGGCGGACGAGTTCGATGGCCAGATCGGCATCGGTCGAACCGAAAATCAGCGCATACCCCTGGCGCACCCCAGAGGCCTGGATCACTTGGGCAGCGCGGGAGGCCGCCGGCGTCTTGAGCGAGACTGCCGGCTGGGCCGGGCGATAGTAAAACGACGAGTCGAAGAGATAACGGCGGCTGGTCACCGGACGCCCCTCGCGATCCGGGAAGATCAACCGGTAGTGGTACTCCCGATCGGGCAAGAGTCCGGTGAGTGTCACCGAATGGTTGCGCGCATTGCCCACGCCCCATCGGCGTCGTGTGCCATCGGGCATGTCCAATTCCAATGCGGTTGGTTCGTCAATCAGGGTCTCCCAGACCACGTTCACCGTCGTCCGGTCCACCCAATCGATGAACGGACCGAAATCCGGCCTGGCGAAGACCGGCTCGGGTGCCGGTTCCGGAAACAGGCGTTTCCGGGCCTCGCAGTGAGACTGCAATTCCGTCGAGGGCACAGCGCGACGGAACAGGCCCACCTCATGCAAGGCGCCGCTCAAACGGAAGTGCTCATCGTCGTCCTGATACGCCCCGATGACCATGGGTCCGGAAGGGGCATACAAAATGGGACCCGACTGATCACGACTGGTCGCCACCACCGCGCCATCCACCACCAAGCGCATTTCGGTCCCGTCATACACTCCAGCCACATGATACCACCGGTTGGTCTGGAACGCGGTCGGAGCGGTCAGGAAGGTGAGGCGTTGGCCAGCTTCGGAGGCGAGGGCGAACGTGAATTTGGATTCGACGAATCCCAGCACCCAACCGCGCTCGAAGTCGCCATTGTCCTGAACCTGTCCGATAAACCCGCCCCACGGGGTGACACGGTCCACGCGGACCCAGGCTTCGGCCGTCATGTCGCGCTCGGGCAGCAGCGCCCGATCCGGCGCATTGGCCACCACGATGCGTTCGTCGCGGCCCGGAAGCTCGATCCGCGGCGGAC